>JACCYK010000476.1 GCA_013696525.1 Chloroflexia bacterium | reverse complement strand
GGCGCAGATCGAAGCCGCCGTACGGGCGGTCAAGGGGCCGCCCGTGGGCGATCGCCACGTCGGCACCGGCGGCTTCACCGGCGGCTATGGACGGGAGGATGCTGCCGAGCATTTGGCCTGGGCCAACGAAAATATCCTACTCTCGGTCCAGGTCGAAACGAAGAGCGGCATTGACAGCATTGATGACATCGTGTCGATCGCGGGGCTCGATATGGTCCAGTCCGGTCGCGGTGATCTTTCCTACGAGTATGGTGTCCCCGGGCAGCAATACCACCCGACCGTGCTTGCCGCGGAAGAGAAGATGATCAAAGCGGGACTCGACGCCGGCAAGCTCGTCTCCGTCCAGTACTACCCAATCAAGGATGCGAGCCAGATTCCGATGTTGCGGGGGATGATCGATCGCGGGGTACATGCCCTGAATCTCGGGATCGACCTCGATGTGATTGATGTCTACCGTCGATTGCTGCGCGACCTCGTGGCCTGATGACGCGGTATATCGCGCGGCGGGTGCTCTTTAGCCTGGTGCTGGTCTGGGCCGTGGGAAGCCTCGTCTTTCTGTTCATCCACATCCTGCCTGGCGATCCCGCCCAGATCATTCTTGGCTCGAGTGAAACGCGACAACCGACGGTCGAGGAGGTTGCCCGGGTCCGGGAGCGACTGGGATTGGACCGCCCCTTCCTGATTCAGTACGGAGATTTCGTCGCATCGGCCTTGACTGGTGATTTTGGCAACTCGTTTGTCAATAACCGACCGGTGTCTCAGGACCTGGGATTGCGGCTCGGGCGAACCCTCCAACTGATCCTGCCCGCGGTGGTTTTGTCAGCGATCATCGGCATCGTGCTCGGAGTCCTGGCGGCGAAGGCGCGGGGAGGCTGGGCGGACACGCTGATTTCGGCCTTCGGCCTGCTGGGGCTCTCCTTGCCGGGATTCGTGACCGGCAGCCTGCTCGTGCTGGTGTTCGCGATCCAGATCAGCCTCCTGCCCTCCTCCGGCTATGCGCCGCCGCTGGAGTCGCCTGCCGAGTTTCTGCGCTACATCGCGCTGCCGCTGGCGACGTTGACCCTCGGTGGGATTGGACCGGTCATGCGGATGACCCGCATGACCATGGTTGAGCAATCGAACCAAGAATATGTGCGCACGGCCCGCGCGAAGGGGATGAGCGAGCGCAACGTGACCTACCGGCATGTGCTCCGGAATGCGATGCTCCCGGTTGTCACCGTCATCGGGCTGCAACTGGGGAGCAGGTTTGCCGGCACGGTGCTGGTGGAGACGATCTTCAATTGGCCCGGAATCTCGTCGTTCCTCATCGGTGCCGTGAACAATCGGGACTACCCGGTGGTCCAGGGCACCATGATCGTCATCGCCGCGATTTTCGTCTTCATCAACCTGGTGACCGATCTTCTGTACGCGGTGGTTGATCCGAGAATCCACTATGCGTAAGGCAAAGCGGACCAACATCCTTGGCTTCTATCGTGATAGCCGGTTGCTGCTTGCCACCGCGGTCGTCGTGGTCATCGTCATCGCCGCGATCGGGGCGCCGGTGCTCGCGCCGCGGAGCCCGGAGGCAATGAACGCGGGGAATCGGTTGGAGGGGCCGAGCGCATCGTTCGTCTTGGGAACGGATTCGTTTGGCCGGGATCTGCTCAGCCGTATCATCCACGGCGCCCGGCTCAGCCTGACGGTCAGCGTGGGGTCGGTGCTGATCGGGACCGTGGTGGGCACCATCCTCGGCCTGCTGGCCGGGTACTTTGGGCGGACGACCGAAATGGTCCTGATGCGGTTGGTGGACCTGCTGCTGGCCTTTCCCTCGATCCTGTCCGCTCTCTTCGTCGTCGCCTTCGTTGGGACCGATGTCAGCACCCTGATCGTCACCATCGGCATCCTGTTCGTGCCGGAGTTCGCCCGGATCGTGCATGGCGCGGTCCTGGCCACCAAGCAGCTTGATTACGTCGAGGCGGCGCGGACGGTTGGCAACAGTGATCCACGTATCATGGTGCGCGCCATTCTCCCCAACATCCTGGCTCCGATCGCGGTGCAGGTCTCGCTCGCGATGGGAGGCGCGATTCTGCTCGAATCGAGCTTGAGCTTCCTGGGCCTCGGACCGCCGCCGCCAACCTCGTCGTGGGGCCGCATGGTGGCTGACGCCGCGTCATTCATGCGCCTCAGTCCCTTTGTCTTGATCTGGCCCGCCGCCGTCATCGCGATCGTGGTCCTCGCCTTCAACATCTTGGGCGATGTCATCCGCGACCGGCTCGATCCGCGGCTACGGTAGGAGGGAGGACGCGACTAGACATAATACCGGACGCCCATTCGCGATCACGCACTACTCGGCGAGGACAGCACGAACGAGGAGGACGAACCATGAGCCGGCAGCAGACAGACGATCGAGGCACCGCCAAGCGCGTGCGGCCACGGATGAGCCGGCGATCGGCCTTCCAGTTGGGCACCGGCGCCGCCCTGGGCCTGACCGGTATGCGCCGGGCCCACACGCCGGCGACCCGCGCCGCGGGGCAGGATGGAGCGGCGACCCCGACGAGTGGCGGGACGCTCCGGTATGGCGCCGTGCGCGACGCCTCCATCTTCGACCCCCACGCCGCCGGGGGAGTCTCGCACGGCTGGCTCGTCGGCAACATCTACGATAAGTTGATTGACTTCGGACCGGAGGGCGACTTCGTCGGGGCCCTGGCGGAGAGCTGGGAATCCGTCGATGCGCTGCATTACACCTTCGCGCTGCGCCAGGGCGTCACCTTCCACAACGGACAGCCCTTCACCTCGCGCGACGTCGTGGCCACGATCGATTGGATCAAGGATCCAGAGATTCAAGCGACCAACGCGGATGTCGCCGCCAATCTCACCGTCGAAGCGGCCGATGACTTCACCGTCAACCTTACCCTGGCGGAGCTTGATCTCAGCTTGTTCAACGCCCTGGCGGGAGACGCCTTCTACATCATGAGCGCCGACGACGTGGGCAACGTCTTTGACTCACCCGACAACTATAATGGAACTGGGCCCTTCACCCTGGAAGGCTGGGAGCCGAGAAGCTACTTCAACCTCACGAAGTATCCGGGTTTTTGGAAGCCCGGCCAGCCCTATCTCGACCGGGTGGAATTGCGTCCGATCCTCGATGACGCGGCGCGGGTCGATGCCCTGTTATCAGGAGAGGCCGACCTCATCGAGTATGTTCCCTGGCAATCGTTCGAGATTGTCGAGACGGCCGGCTTTCAGCTTTTCCCCTCCTATGGTCTGCAAAGCTTCATTCGGTTCAATCAATCGCAACCGCCGCTGGACTCGAAGCCGTTGCGGCAGGCGATCTCGTACATCATCAACCGGGACGAGATCAATCAGATTGCCTTTGGCGGCCTGGGCAAGCCCATCACCGGACCATTGCAACCGGAGGATAGCCCCTACTATTTCGAGGAACTGGAGGGCTCCTATCAACAGGACTGGGAGCGGGCAACCGAGCTGATTCAGGAAGCTGGATACGCCAGTGTGGCCGATGTACCGCCGATCGATTTCCAGGTCTCAACCAGCGCCCTCTCGCAGCAGCCCGCCCAGGTCATTCAGCAGCAGCTCCAGGACTTTGGCCTGACCGTGGAGTTTCGCACCGTCGACGTGGCGACGCTGCTCCAGAACCGGGCTGATGGAACCTATGTCCTCCATATGGATGGCGGCGGCATGGCCTGGCCGGACCCCGACTACCTGCGCTCGATCTTCCATTCCGCCGATGGCACGGTCTACGCGGTCGGCGTCGAGTACGGCAACCCTGAGCTCGATGCCCTGCTCGAGCAGGGGGCGGACACCGAGGAGGTCGCGGCCCGACAGGAGATCTATCGTCAAGTCGAACAGATCATTCTCGATGACGTGCCGTGGGCATTTGTGCTCTGGCGGACCCAGGCGGAAGCCGCCGCCCCGTACGTCCGCGGCTACTATGACTTGCCGGCGGGGCTCGAGACCTATCGTGTCGATCATTTCGAGGCCATCTGGTTTGACCAGTAGCGTGGGGTGGTGATGCGCTCATCAGCAGCGGCGAAGGGAGCGCACGGGATGTTGCCGACACTGCCCGGCGCCAATGGGATGAATGCCGATCTGCCCTGATCGCATTCGATTAGACTACGATGAAGGCACGCCACACCCGGACTGGCCGGTCGAAACTCCGAATGGTGAATCCCGCTGGTGCAAACCAGCGGGATTCGCCATGCAAAGCAGGCTGGAATCGGAACCCGTGGGGGTACGGAGTGACGGCGCCCTGAAATTCCGTACTATTGCCGATGTCGGGTCCGGGGCGACCGTGCAAACTGGTCCTACGCGGGCGAGACCCGGACCGGGCGCTAGGGCAATGGATCGGTCTCGCGGCCAGACGAACGGAGGGCGCCAGCGATGACGGTATCGACATATTCGTCAGCCGCGGCGGTGCTACCCCTGCCGGCTAGGTTGCTCTACTCGGTTAGCGCGCTCGGCAGCGAGGCGCTGGGGCGGAGCCGGGCGACGTGGCTGCTCTTCTTCTACGCGCCATCGCCCGAGAGTGGGCTGCCTCAACTGCTGCCGTTGGGGCTCGTGGGAACGCTGCTCGGCATTCTGGGGCTGATCGGCGCTCTGGACGATACCCTGATCGGCTACTGGAGCGACCGCACCCGGTCCCGGCTGGGCCGGCGGCTGCCATTCATCCTGGTCGGCACCCCCCTGGCGGCCCTGTTTGCCGTGCTGGTCGTGCTGCCGCCGGCGAACGCCTCCACCGCCACCATCGCCGTTTTCCTCTTCGCCACGATGGCCATGTACAACATCTTCACCACCGTCACCAACGGCCCCTTCGAGGCGTTGATGCCCGAGCTGGCCCGGACCAGCCGGGATCGGGTCGATCTGATGAGCCTGCGCATGATCTTCGCCGTCCTGGGCGCCGCCGTGGGACTGGTCGCCGCCGGGCCGCTGGTCGACCGCTTCGGCTTGCAGGCGATGATGATCTTCATGGTGGCGCTCTCGTTCGGCACCCGCGCCCTCGCCGCGCTCGGGGTCTGGCGACATGTCGACCGGGCGCAAGCGCCGGCGGAGATGCCGCTGGGCAAAGCACTCGGCGCGACGCTGCGCAACCGGCAGTTCCTCGCCTTTTTGCCGACCTTTGTCCTGTTCCAGATTGGGATCACGATGATCCTGGGGGTGCTGCCGTACTATGTGACGGCGGTGATCGGGCCGGAATCGATCGGGCTCTGGGTCTCGATCCTGACTGGCACCGCGATCTTGGGCATGCTGGCGGCGGCGCCGGTCGTCCGCTGGTACGCCCATGCCCGCTCGAAGCGGGAAGCCTACCGGCTGACGATGCTGATGGCCGGCTGCGCCTACCCGCTGCTTTTCATCGCCGGCTTCATTCCTGGTGTCCCGGTCCTGCCTCAGGTGCTGGTGGCGATGGTGCTCTGTGGGGCGCCGCTGGTGGGGCTTTACATTTTCCCTTATGCCTTGACCGCCGACATCGTCGATCACGATGCGAACCAGACGGGGATGCGGCGGGAAGCGATCTACTTCGGCATGCAGGGCTTCGTCGAACGGACCACGACCTCGGTCGCCCCCGTCATCCTGGCCGGCTTGATCTCGCTGGGGGCCACAGTCGCCAACCCGATCGGGGTCCGGCTGGTGGGGCCGGTCGCCGGCCTCTTCATGCTGGCGAGCGTCTTCATGTTCCGGTTCTACACCTTGCCCGACGAGATCCACCCCGTGGCGAGTGGGGAACCGGCAACCAACGAGACGAGCCCTGCCACGTCCGCGCCCGATCGCGCGACCGTACATCGACACCCCAACCCCCAATTCCGCGGGGACACGCGCCAACTCCCCCAAGATTGGGGGCCCGGGGGGGCTGACCGCGGGTGGCGATCTGCCCGCATCAAAGGCCATCATCCCAGCATCCGGGTCAGCCACTGCCACCGGCGCCGCTCATTCGGTGGAGGAGGAGCAAGCGCCGGGATGACGGCTTGGATCGCCGCCGCCAATTGGTCGACGTACGCTTGCTGCTCTATCCGGCCGGCACCGGGGGTGACGGCGGCGAGGGGCGGTCCCACGCGGAGGGCGACGGTCTTGCCGCGCCACAACCGCCGGGTGCCGGCCAGGCCGACCGGTAACACGCGCCGCCCCGACCGCTGGCTGAGGAAGGCGACGCCTCGCTTGAGCGGCCCGAGCTCGGTCTCCGCGTGGCCGATCTGACCCGCGCCCTCGGGGAAGACGCCCAGGCTGTTGCCGCCGGCTAGGATCGCGAGCGAGGTTTCCAGGCCCTCCCGATTGAGTTGGCCCAGGGTCGAGACCGGGACCACGCCGCCAAACAGGCCGAGCAAGCGTCGCTTCCACCAGGTATTGAACATTGCCTCGGCGGAGCCGAGATAATAGAGGCGCGGGGTGACGGGCAGCGCCATGATGAGCAAGAAGGAATCGAGCCAACCCCGGTGGGGACCGGCGGCCACGATCAGCGGCTCGCCGGGCGGCACCCGCTTGAGACCGTCGAGGTCAAACGTGAACCGGAACAGCTTGGTGCCGATCAGCCGCAGCAGCCGCCGTCCGACGCGGGCTTGCAGCATGCCCAGGCGCGTGGGCCGGACGAGCGGGAGCGGCGCCGTCGTGGCGGCGATCGCGACCGCCGTTGATCGATCGTTGGACAGGCGTGGTCGCTCTCCTGGTGCGGCATGCATTGATCGCTCTCCCGCGGTAGGCAATAGCGGTCGGGTCGGCTCGTTGGCTCCATCATGCGTCACGGGCCCGGCGCGTGCCTCCGCGGGGTTATCGAATTCACGTCGGATTGGGCCGGCGGCTGACCCCGTAGTCTTGCGGACGCCGGACGGGACGTCCGTGGCGAGCGATTCCGTCGTGTTGTCGATGTGCTGATCGTCGAGGTGGGCCAGAATAAACGAGCGACCCAGCCCGTTGTGCGGGTGAAGCGCGAATGGATCGCGCCATGGGTCATCCGATTCCTCCCTGGTGCCGCCACGAGCGGCGGCGGCGCGGGTGGCAGCCAAGGAGCCGGAGATGCCTCCACTCATCAGCCTAGCGATCCCCCGGGGAGAAGACCTGCTGCCGGACGTGTTGCGGGCCTGTCGTGATCGCCGGGGCGGGGTCAAGATCGTCGATTCGACCGGCGCCAAGCTGACCGGCGGCGAGTTGCTGACCCGCGCCCTGGTTTTGCGGGCGCTGCTGCGGCGCCACGTCTTGGCAGAGGACGAGCCGCGGGTCGCGATCCTGCTGCCGCCATCAGCCGCCGCGGTGGTGACCAACCTCGCCCTGGCGCTTGATCGCCGGGTGACGCTCAATCTCAACTACACCCTGACCGCGGAACAATTGAACGGTTCGTTGCGGCAGTCCGGGACCCGCCATGTCCTCACCAGCCGCCGGTTCCTGGAGAAGGTGCCGCTGGAGCTGGACGCCGAGATGGTTTTCCTCGAAGACGTTCGCGAGCGGCCGACCCGGCTCGACAAGCTCAAGGGCGCCCTGCTCGGCCACGTCGCCCCGATCCCGCTGGCGGTGAAGCTGCTCGGGCTCGATCAGATCGCCGGTGACGACGTGATGACGCTGATCTTCACCTCCGGCACGACCGACCAGCCGAAGGGCGTCATGCTGACGTACACGAACCTGGCGGCCAGCATCGAGGCCGTCGATTCCGTCATCCATTGGAGCGCCGATGATGTCCTGATCGGCGTCCTGCCCTTTTTCCACTCGTTCGGCTCCACCATCGCCCTCTGGTCCATGCTGGTGAAAGACATCAAGGTCGCCTATCACGCCAACCCGCTTGACGGCCAGGCGGTCGGCCGGCTCTGCCGCGAGCAGCGGGGCACCATCCTGCCGGTGACGCCGATGTTCCTCCGCAATTACGTGCGGCGATGCGAGGTCGCGGATTTCGCCAGCCTGGAAGTGGTCGCCACCGGCGGCGAGCGGCTGCCGCCGGAGTTGAGCGACGCCTTCGCGGAGAAGTTCGGGATCCGGCCGTTCGAGGCGTATGGCGTGACCGAGATGTCACCTTTGATCTCCTCCAACGCGCCGCCCGAACGCGCCGCCGACGCCACGGCCGTGACCCTCCGCGAGGGAACGGTCGGGCGGCCGGTGGCCGGGGTCCGGGCCAAGGTGGTTGATGTTGACACCGGCGCCGAGCTGGGGCCGGATGAGCAAGGCTTGTTGCTGGTGACCGGGTTAAACGTGATGAAGGGCTATCTCGGTCAGCCCGAAGCGACCGCCGCCGTGATCCGCGATGGGTGGTACGTGACCGGCGACGTCGCGGTGATCGACGGTGATGGCTTTATCCGGTTGGTCGATCGCCAGAGCCGATTCGCCAAGATCGCGGGGGAGATGGTGCCGTTCGCCGCGGTCGAGTCCGCGCTGGCGGGCATTGTCGGCACCGATGACGAGGGCGGACCGCGGGTGGTGGCGACCTCCGTGCCCGACCCGGACCGGGGCGAGCGGTTGATTGTCGTCCATACGCCGCTATCCGCCACGCCGGAAGAGCTACGCCGGGGGTTGGCCGCGGCCGGCCTGCCCAACCTGTTCCTGCCCTCCCGTACCAGCTTCGTCGAAGTCGCCGCGCTGCCGGTTGTCGGCACCGGCAAGCTCGATCTCAAGGGCATCAAGCGGATCGCGCTGGACGCGGTCGCGGCGGCTCCCGCGCGGTCAGGGCCCTGAGCGGACAACGCTGGCGGGGCAGCCCCATGTGGTCTCCGCCGCATCCCTGGCGCCGGCGCTGAACGCCTGCTTTAGGATCGAAGCCAACTCAGCCTACCCAGCGGGGATGGGCGCGGACAGCACCGGGGAGGCGACGGCGGCGACGACTTACGCGCGGTGCCAGGTGTTGCAACCCGGCGCGTCGATGCTGGTGACGACCCATGAGGCGCCGGCCGCGAGCTACACCGCGCAAGCGGCGCTCCGTGAGCAACTCTATGAGACGGTCATGGTGCCGTAGCGATCGAGAGGTGAGTGCCTCGCGTCTCAGTCCGCCGCCGCGTCGACGGCGGTCCTCGTCGGGTGGCGCCAGGCCGCTTGGACGGCGATCAGGAGTAAGGGCACAATCATCACGGCGGCGATGGCGGAGAGGATGGCGTACGAGCCGAAGGCGATGACGACCCCGGCCAGGATGCCGGCGGAGGCGCCGGCAAAGCCCATCATCACGTCCGCCGTGCCTTGCACGTTTGGCAATTGGTAGAGCGATACCGAGTCGGTCAGCAGGGTCGAGCCGCCGATCATGGTGCAGGACCAGCCGAGGCCGAGGATGGCGAGCCCGATCGCGAGCCGCGTCGAGTCGTGGCCGCTGGCGGTGCCGGCGACGGCCACCGCCACCAGCAAGAGCCCACAGCCGGTGGCGATCACCGGCCGCCGCCCAAAGCGATCGGCGGCGATGCCGACGAGGGGCGAGGCCGCGTACATGCCGGCGATGTGCAGGCTGATGACCAGCCCAATCACTTCCAACGTCGCATCGGCGTGGTGGAGATGAACCGGCGTCATCGACATCACGCCGACCATCACCGAATGGCCCAAGACGATGGCGGCAAAGCCCAGGAGCGCGGCCGGGGTCGAGAAGATGATGGCGAGCGCTTCCCGCATCGAGCGTTTCACCCGCGTCGTGGCGGTCGTGACCCCGGCCGCGGCTCGCTGGCTGGCGCGGGCCGCGAGCAACGGGTCGGGCCGCAGGAAGACGAAGATGAGCGTTGCCGACAGGAGGAAGACGACCATGGTCAGCAGGTAGGGCCCGGCCAGCGACGGGATGCCGATCGACTCGGCAAATCGTCCCATCGGCGAGGCCAGGTTTGGCCCCAGGACCGAGCCGATGGTGGTCGCCCAAACCACGGTCGCCAGCGACCGGCCGCGCCGGTCCGGGCTGGCCAGATCAGTCGCCGCGTACCGGGATTGCAGGGTCGCCGTGGTGCCGCCGCCGGCGGCCACCAGCCCGAGCAGGGCCAGGGGGAATGAACCGTTGATGGCGCCGATGACCACGACGACGGCACCGACGATCCCGATCGCATACGCGAGCAGCAGCCCCGGCCGCCGGCCATGCACGTCCATCAACCGGGAGACCGGGATCGCGATCAGGGCGGCGCCGATGACCGAACCGGCGGAGGCGAGACCGGCAAATTCTTCGGAGGAGAGCTCGGTGGCCAGCAGCACGCCGACCGCGACCGCGGTGG
>JACCYK010000449.1 GCA_013696525.1 Chloroflexia bacterium | reverse complement strand
GTGCAGATGGTGCCGGTCGATGTCGAGCGGCAGCGGGTCGAGGTGGAGCGGGCACGGGTCACGGTCGAGCGTCAGGAGCTGGAGAATAAGGCGCAGTTCGAGACGATCTCGCGCGATCTCCAGGTCGATCTCGCCCGGATCGAGGCGGAGAAGGCCGTTCGCATCGCCGCCGCCGAGTCGTATGGCGCCGCGATGTCGAATGCCCG
This sequence comes from Chloroflexia bacterium, assembly GCA_013696525.1. Taxonomy (GTDB): domain Bacteria; phylum Chloroflexota; class Chloroflexia; order Thermomicrobiales; family UBA6265; genus JACCYK01. The sequence goes on along the minus strand of JACCYK010000449.1, from coordinate 4,252 downwards.
AATGACGGTGTGGGGCGATCCGTCAACCATGAACCGGATGGCGGAGACCTTCTTCCAGGGGCAGCAGCTCGGCTTCCTCCTCGATGGGGCGATCCAGTCCACGCCCGACAGCGTCAAGCAAGCCCTGACCACCATTGGCCAAGAGCTGCTGACCACCCACTCCCCGAGCAGCAACGGGGACGGCACCGCCCCGGCCCCGCCAACGCAACCCGCGTCGCCGGAGCGGCCCGATCGCACACCGTAGGCGCTGGCCCCCCGCCCTGACGGTGCCGGACCCGGTGGACATGAGCGGCCCGCGCTTATGTCCACCGGGTCGATGTCGCAACTGACCCGCATCAGTTCGGTACGATTTCGTAGCCGCTCCCATGTGATCGGATGCTGATTGCCTTGCCTCGTGGCCGCGAGAGCCGGATCACATCGGATCAATCGATCAGCTCGATCTCAACGAAGACAAACTCGGCGTCGTTGTCGTTGATGACATCGTGGGCAACACCCTTGCCGCGCGCGTATGAGCGACCGGTAACCAGGTCGCCAACGGCGGGGCCGTCTTCCGTTTCGAGCGTTAGCCGGCCGGTTGTCATCGGCACCACGATGTAGTCGTACTGATAGACATGCCAACCAGTGTGGGCGCCGGGCGCGAATCGCCACTCGGTGACCATGATTCGCTCGTTCTTGATCTGTTGGGTCGGCACCGCGAGCGGCCGCTGGCTCTCGTCGATTGGGGCGGTCACTTGGGTTCCCCCTGATCGACCGGCTCCGGCAGCGCGATCGTTGCCCCGTTGGCTTCGAGCGACGACCGCGCTGCCAGGGCAACCTGAAGCGCCAGCAGCGCATCCGCGGCGGTCACACGATCCGGGGACACCCGATTTCGGATACAGTCCGCGAAATACGCGATCTCGGCGGCGAAGGGGTCGTATTGTTCGACCGGGATGACCGTGGCTTCACCGTCCGCGGGATACACCGTCAAGCGGTTGAGGTCCGCGCCCTCCTCGAAGCTGCGGCCCCCTGCCTGAAAATGGTACTCCGCCGCGCCGACGTCGCCAAGGACTTCGAAGCGTGAGCCGAACGGGTAGGTGTCCGGCATCTCCATCCCGCCATCGACAATCGCCGAGGCGCCGGCATGGTAGTCGATCAGCACCTGCACCTGGTCGAATCCACCCGATCGAGCGTTCCGTCGTCCGCGCGCGGTCACCGCCGTCGGTGCCCCGAGCACCCAATTGAGCGCGTCGAAATCATGGATCATCATATCGACGACGGCGCCGCCGGTGAGGTCGGCCCGCGTGAACAGGTCGGACCAGGCCGGGAACGCCTGCCGCCGGGTGGCCAGTGCCGATCGCGGCAGGCCAAGCTCACCGGCGGTGACCCGGCGCCGCAGTTCCACGTACTCCGGCCAGAAGCGCAGCACGTGCGCCACCATGAAGGTTCGGTCCGAAGCCGCGGCCATCGCCATGATCGCCCGCGCGTCCAGCTCGGTCAGGGCGATGGGCTTCTCCAGCAGGACGTGCTTGCCGGCGACGAGCGCCGCCGCCGCCGCCTCGCGATGCAACGGGGAAGGCAGGCAGACATCGACCACGTCGATTGCCGCATCGCTCAAGATTGACCCGAGATTGTCGGTCCAGCCTGTCCGCAGCGACTCCGCTAACGGCGCGGCCCGCGCTGCCGATTTCGCGTAAATGGCCGTCAGCTCGACCTCGGGCAACGCGTGCCAGGCGTGGGCATGCGTGCCGCCCATGAACCCGGCGCCCAGGACCGCCACCCGCATCGCGCTCAACTCCTTTTTCCAGCCGTTTGGCTGTTCACGACGCTCGTTGGGGGTAACGGGGCGATTCTAGAGACGCGCCCGATCGGCTGTCAACCGGCGTCGACTGGCGGCTCGCCACCCTGGCCGTCACCGGCGGGCAATTCAACGATGAACATCGACCCGCCGCCGGCCGGGGCTTCCGCCCAAATCGTGCCGTGATGCAGGCCGACGATTTGACGGGCGATCGGCAGGCCCAGGCCGGTGCCGACGATATCTTTCTGTTCGGGCCGGGGCAGCCGGGCGTAGCGAGAAAAGATCGTCTCCAGCGCCACTTCCGGGATGCCTAAGCCATGGTCCCGCACGGAGAGCCGGACGGTGCCGGCTTGATGGCTGGTCGAGACGATGATCTGGCCTCCCGCCGGTGAATACTTGATCGCATTCGCGATGAGATTGGTCACCACCTGGATCAACAAGTCGGGGTCGCCAACGAGCGGTGGCGGCGCCGGGTCGAACCGGGTGACGAATTGATGATGGGAGGCGGTTGGCCCGAACGACGCGATCACGTCGTCCACGACCTGCCGCAATGAAACCGGGATCCGCTGCACCGTGATCTGACCCGACTCGAGCCGGTCCAGGTCGAGCAGATCGCTAATCATGCGGGCCAGGCGCCGCGCGTTCGTATTGATGGTCGCCGCGAAGCCGCGAGCTTCCTCCGCCGTCAGCGATTCATCGACGATCAGCTCGCTGAACCCCTGAATGCTCGTCAGCGGTGACCGGAACTCATGGCTGATCACGGCCAGGAACTCACTCTTCTCGTTGCTCGCCCGCGCCAACTGATGATTGGCCGCCCGCTGGCCGGCGAGGGCGGCATGAACCTCTTCCTCGGCTCGCTTTTGGTCCGTGATATCGAGCAAGAAGCCGATCCAGTAGAGCGGGCTGCCGTCCGTCTCATCGCGGACCAGCACGGCCTCGTCCCGGAACCACATCATCCGCCCATCAGCGGCAAAGACGCGATACTCGGCGCGGTACGGCTCCCCGGTCAGCGAGCTTTCCCGGTCGATGGCAACGACCCGATCATGGTCGTCCGGATGCATAATCGTGAAGATGAACCTCGGGTTCTCGACCCAATGTTGCGCGGAATAGCCCGTGACCTCTTCGACCCGCGTGCTCAGATGAAGCAGTGGGATGTTGTTCCATTCACTGCCGGGTGCCGTGATGTAGGTGAGGGCCGGCATCTGCTCGACAAAGGTCCGGTATCGGCGCTCCAACTGGCGCAACCGCGCCTCGGCCGCCTTACGCTCGCTGCTATCGCGGAGGATGGAGGAAAACCCGATCAGCGCGCCGTCCGCGTCTTGCAAGGTGGAAACCGTGATCTCAACATCAACCAGCGACCCATCTTTGCGCAGCCGGGTGGTCTCGATCCCGACAATCGCCTCGCCGGGCGCCAGGTTTCCCAGTCGCAGGCGCCGCTTCTCGATGTGTTCCGGCGGCACCGACAGCTCACACGATCGCCCGATCGCCTCGACCGCGGAGTAGCCAAGGAGCCGCTCCGCCGCTGGGTTCCAACTCGTCACGATGTGGTGGACGTCGGTACTGACGATGGCGTCCGCCGACCACTGGACAATAGCCGACAAGCGCGCCAGTGCCCGCTCGTTGTCGCCAGACACTCTGAATGCTCCGTCACCACCCGGCCGATTGCTGGCTCCGTCGAAGGCGGCTCGACCTGAATTCGATAGCCTGAGTCGTGGTTACGCACGTCACGCGCCACGCCATTGTTAACGCGGTGCCGCCTTGCATTCTCCATGCGAAGAGTGCGTCGCGCCGCTTGCCTCGTCTACTCGTTCGGAGCCGGCACGAACGGGCGCACGAACTGATAGGACGCCGCGAGCGCTCGATTCACCTCCGCCAGTGGCGGCCACGGCTCACCCTGGAACTCGACTTCAACCGAACACGGTCCATCGAACCCAACCGCGTCCAGCACGGCAAAGAGCCGCCCGAAGTCGACGTCACCGGTGCCGACGGTTGGAAAATTCCAAACTCCCGGGCCGCCAATTTGATCTTTGACGTGCATGTGGTTGATGAGCCCCGCTGCCCGCTCGACGTCATCCTCCGGTCGCGTCGCGCCATAGAAAATGACATTACCAGGATCATAGTTGATCCCGACGTTTGACTTGTCGATCTGACGCACCAGGTCCGCCGCCATCGCCCCCGTGGCTAGGAGCCCGCCGTGGGTTTCGAGGCAGATCGAAATCCCGGCCGCCGCCGCCTCGTCGGCCACGCCCCGGATGCGGAACAGGAACGCGGTGCGCTGGTCGTCCAAGCTCCCGCCGGACGTATCAGCGTGGCCGCCGGTCGAGGTCGTGATCATCGTCATGCCCAGCACCCGGCAGATGCCAAGGGTTTTTCGGAACTGAATCACCCCCTCATCGGTGGTCAGCTCGGAGTGGGCGCTCATGCTGACCGGGGTGAGCCCGTGCTGGTCCAGCAGCCCTTTGACCCGCTGGATCTCCG
>JACCYK010000099.1 GCA_013696525.1 Chloroflexia bacterium | reverse complement strand
GACAATGGCTTTCTGCTCGGTGAGCATCGTCGGGTGCGGAAGAACGCGCCGTATGAGGAGAGCCTCCGTACCTCGATGCGGGCCGTCGGTCCCGACTTTACGCCAGGGGAGGATGAGCGGCTGATCGGCAACCTCGACTTGGCGCCGACCCTTGCCGCTATTGCCGGGGCGCCGCCCCGCGACGATTGGGATGGACGCTCGTTCCTCGGACGGGCAGATCCGCGGCTCGAACGCGAGCTGATCGGGATCGAAAGCTTCGGCGGCCCCGCTGAGAACGAAGAACGCGAGGAATCACAACTCCTTGGGGCAGATCAACTGTATCCGCCCTACCAGGGGTTCCGGAGCAAGGACGGGATCGTCTACGTCGAGTACGAGGGTGGCGAAGTCGAGTTGTACGACCTGCAGGCGGATCCCTACCAGTTAGAGAACCTAGCGGTCGGGAAGGCGCTAACTGACTTCCCCACGTACCACGCCCGGGTGGAGCGGTTGCGCACGTGTCACGCCCAGGGATGCTGGATGTCCGAGGACGAGCCACTGGGGGGCGGGTAGCCGCGCGGGGCCACCGCGATTCCTCTCCGCGCGTACGTCAGGGGATAGGTCCGGCTTGGTGATCTCCGTGTTCGCCCGTCTTCGACGTGCAAGCAGGGGCAGGATTGACTCCCAGACACTCGCGCCCGCTAGGGAATGAGGCGACGCTGATCAGAAGTGCCGCCGCGGACGTGTCGCACGACTTCGCTTTGACTGCATTTCGTGCGGCATCGACGATACCAGCAAGGCACACGCTTATGATCGGCACGCTCATGCAGATCGGCAATCTTCTCCGATCGGGTAACCGAACTCGAACTCGATGACCGCAACGACGAACCGGCCGAGCGTGCTTCCCACGTCGACTACGAGGCCACCACCCGGAGCGTTTTCAGGGCCGGATCGGCGGGGCCGGAGAGGTACATGCCGTGGGCGGCGCCGGCTTCGAGGTAGGCGACCTTCTCTACCGAGACGACGTCGCCGGGGGCGAGGACCGGGATCCCCGGCGGGTAGGGGATGACCAGCTCGGCCGAGACCTCGCCGACCGCGTCGCGGAGGGCGACGACGCGCGATGGGGCGAAGAAGGCGTCCCGCGGCGAGAGTGCCTGGACCCCCGGCGCGATGGCGGCGCCGGAGGAACGGGCCAGGAAGCCGGCTCCGACATCGACAACCGTTCGCCGCTCCGTCGCCAGGGTGGTAAAGGCGCCAACCAGCCGTTCGATGCTCGCGGTCGTGTCGCCGATCGTGACCAGACAGACAACGCCGACCAGGTCGCTCATCTCCGGTTGGACGCCGAAACGGTCCCGTAGCTCGGCTTCGGCCCGGAACCCGGTCAAGCCCAGCCCGTGGACGTCGATCACCAGCTTGGTCGGATCGAGCGCCGGGATCCCCAGCCGGGCCGCGTCGAGGACCTCGATCCCCGGCAGCGCCAGCAGCCGGGCGCGGGCATCATGAGCGAGCGCGATCGCCCGCTCCAGCAGGGCCCGGCCATGGAGCGCCATCTGCCGCCGGCAGCCATCGATCGAGGCCAGGATGGTCGCCGCCGGGCTTGTCGTTTGCATCATGCCGACCGCCGCCGCGACCCGCTGGTGATCGATGCGAGAGCCCTGGAGGTGCAGGATCGCGGCCTGGGTCAGGCTGCCGAGCACCTTGTGCGTGCTGATCACGGCGCCGTCTGCGCCGCTGCTCATGGCCGAGGGCGGCAGGTCCGGGTGGAGGTGAAAATGCGGGCCCCACGCTTCATCGACAAAGACGGGGACATCATAGTGGTGGGCAACCTCGACGATCGCGGCCAGATCGGAGGGGACGCCACAATAGGATGGGCTGACGAGCGCGACGAGCCGGGCCGCCGGATGGTCGCGCAGGGCGGCGTCCACGTCCGCCGCCACCACGCCAAGACCGACGTTTAGCCGCGGATGGAGCCGCGGAGCGACATAGACCGGCCGCGCTCCGGTCAGGATCAGGGCGACCAGGAGCGACTTGTGAAGATCGCGGGCGACGATGACCTCGTCCCCTGGCCGCAACGTGGCCAACAGGAAGGCGTGGTTCCCGGCCGAGGAGCCATTCACCAGATAGAACGAGCGCTCCGCGCCCCAGACGGCCGCCGCCAACGCTTCGGCCCGGCCCAGGGAATCGCCATGGAAATGGGTATCGTCGACCCCGCCCCCGAGCGGGATGTCGGCGGCAAAGGCGGCGGCGCCGAGGAGCGTCCGGAATTGGTCATCGACACACTGGCCGCCCTTGTGCCCCGGCGTCGAAAAGGGGACGATGCTATCCTCTTGGTAGCGGCCAATGCCCTCGACCAGGGGAGCGCGGTGATGATCGTGCCGGGCCGGCGCGGCTGGCCGGCCTTCCGAGGCGGGTTGGGGCTCGATCTCGGTCATGGTCTCGCTTTCCGCTGGGCTGGCGCGACGGGTCATCCTGTCTTACCACTGTTCGTCCGCATTCGAGGCTTGGGCGCCGCCGCCGAACGGCGCCCGGACCCAACCCACCGCTGGCCGACGCCGCCGCCCCGCGGTCCTGACGAACAGTGGGCCAAGGATACAGAACTTCCCGGTCCGGCGGTGTACCGGCGATGATCGGATTCACCTGAGGCGACGGGAGCGGCCGCGTGGAAGATGTTGGGCTGATCCTCGATCTGGTGCTGGCCTTCGGCGCCGCGCTGGTCGGCGGCTTCGTGGCCCAGCGGATCGGCCTCCCGGTCCTCATCGGTTACGTGCTGGCCGGGGTCCTGATCGGGCCGAACACGCCGGGCTGGTCGGCTGATTTCGAGCGAGTCCAGCTCCTGGCGAACCTCGGGGTCGCGTTCCTGATGTTCGCCCTCGGCGTCGAGCTGTCGTTCGCCGAGCTGCAACGGATGCGCCGGGTGGCCACGGTCGGCGGCGCCATCCAGTTGACGCTGACCTTCGGCCTCGGCGCCGCCGCCGCGATCGTGCTCGATTGGTCGTTACCGGCCGCGTTCTTGCTCGGCGGCGCCTTCGCCATCTCCAGTTCATTGGTGGCGATCAAGCTCTTCCTCGGCCGCGGCGAGGGGACCAGCCTCCAGGCCCGGGCCGCGCTCAGCCTCGGTGTGGTTCAGGACCTGAGCCTGGTGCCGATGCTGGCCCTGCTGCCGTTGCTGGCGGGGACCGAGGACAACCTGGCGGTCAGCCTGGCGCGGTCGCTTGGCGTCGCCATTGTCGCCCTCGGCGCCGTGGTGGTGCTGGGAACGCGGGTGGTGCCCAAGATCCTCTTCCTGGTCGCGGGCAGCGGGTCCCGCGAGCTGTTCCTGCTCTCGGTCGTGGTCATCGCCCTCGGCACCGCGGTCGCCAGTCACGCGGCGGGGCTCTCCCTGGCCCTGGGTGCTTTCCTGGCCGGGCTGGTCGTCTCCGAATCGGAGTTCGACAGCCAGGTCTTGACCGAGATCATCCCCCTGCGTGACCTGTTCGCGACGCTCTTCTTCGTCGCCCTCGGCATGTTGATCGAGCCTCGGATCTTGGCCGGCCAGGCCGGGCTGATCGTGGCCCTGGTCGCCGTGCTGGTAGTGGGCAAATTCGTGATCGGCACCGCGGCGTTCTTGATCGGCGGCCTGGAACCCCGAACCGCGACCCTGGCCGCGATCGGGATGGCCCAGATTGGCGAGTTCAGCTTCGTCCTCGCCGGGGCCGGGTTGGGCTTTGGCATCATCACCCGGTCCCAATATGGCCTCGTCCTTGAAGTGGCGCTAGGATCAATCCTGGTGGCGCCGTTGCTGATGCGATTCGGACCCGTTCTGGCGGACGCCGTGTCCCGGCTGCCTGGTATCCACGAACGAACGGCGACCCTGCTCGGGGCCGCCCCGCCCCACGAGGAGCTGTCCCGTCACGTCCTGATCTGCGGCTTCGGCCGCGTCGGCTCGGAGCTGGGCGCCGCCCTAGAACGCCGTGGCCTGCGCTATGCCGTGATCGAGATCAATCCGGCGGTTGTCCGCGACCTGCGCGAGGCCGGAGTTATCGCTTACTACGGTGATTCCGGCGCCGAGCCGCTCTTGTTGCGAGCCGGGGTGCGGCGGGCGCGCACGCTGGCGGTCACGGTGTCGGACCTGGTCTCGGCCCAGGCCGCGGTCCGGATCGCGCGGGAGCTGAATCCCACCATCGACATCGTGACCAGGGCGACGGATGCCGACGTGGTCGAAATCCTGCGCCGGGCCGGCGCCGGTGAGGTGGTGCAACCCGAGTTCGAGGCCGGGCTCGAGTTCGTCCGCCACGTCCTTCGCCGGCAGGGTGTCTCGGCCCGCGAAACCGAGCTGATTACCTCTCGCCGGCGGACGAATTTTTACGACGGTGGGGAAGCGAGCGAGCGCTCATAGGCGAGGGCATCGCCGGACCCCGGCGGAGTCTCCAACCGTCCAAGGTTGGCAGCCGGGGATGCCGCGCGCCTGACGCACGCACCCGAACGGTGGGTTAGCCCTTGATCCCGGTGGTCGAGATCCCTTCGATCAGCAGCCGCTGGAAAATGAGAAAGATGACAAAGACTGGCACCAGCGAGAGCAGGGACATCGCCATCAACGGTCCCCAGGCCGATTCCCCGGTCGAGGCCATGAACAGGCGCAGCCCCTGGGGCACGGTATAGAGCGCCATGTCCGTAAGGTAGACGAGCGGCGTGAGAAAATCCTCGTAGGTCCAGATGAAGGTAAAGATGGCGGTCGTCACCAGAGCCGGGAGCATCAGGGGGAGGATGATCCGCCAGTAGATAGAAATCGGGCCGCACCCGTCGATCATCGCCGCTTCATCCAACTCGCGGGGAATACCCCGGATGAACTGGACCATGAGGAAGATGAAGAAGGCGTCGGTGGCCAGGAATTTGGGGACGATCATCGGCCAGAACGTGTTCACCCAACCAAAATTGAGGAACAGGATGTATTGGGGAATCAGTGTCGCGTGCGTGGGAAGCATGATCGTCGCCAGCATCAGCCCGAACCAGAGGCGCTTGAACCGAAAATTCAGCCGGGCAAAGGCATAAGCTGCCATCGAGCAGGCGACCAGATTGCCGATGACGGCGCCGGTGGCGATGATCGCGGAGTTTATGAAGAACTGGCTGAACGGCGCCACCACGCCATTCCAGCCGGCGGCGTAGTGCGACAGATCGATTTCGCGGGGCCAGAGGCCCGGGTCGCTGAAGATCAGGTTGGTTGGCTTGATCGAGCTGGAGGCCAGCCAGAGCAGCGGGTAGAGCATGATGACGGCGCCGGCCAGCAGCCCGAGGTGCAGCAGCGGGTGTCGTGATCGCGCCCGGGCGGCGGGCTCGGGTGAGGTTCGGTCTGTCGCCATGCGATCTCCCACGACGGTTTTCGTCGATCAACCGGCCGTATCGCCGTAATGGACCCAGAACCGGGCTGAGTAGAAAGCGATCCCGGTCGCCGCGGCGATGATGAGGAGCAGCATCCAGGCCATCGCCGAGGCGTAGCCCATCTGGAAGTTGGTGAAGCCTTCCTGATAGAGATAGAGCGTGTAGAACAAGGTCGAATCGGCGGGGCCGCCATCGCCGCCGCTGATGATGAAGGCGGCGGTGAAGGCTTGGAACGAGCCGATCATCTGCATGATGAAGTTGAAGAAGATGATCGGCGTCAGGAGCGGAATCGTAATCCGAACGAACCGGGACACCGGCCCGGCGCCGTCGACCGAGGCCGCGTCGTACAGGTCTTGGGGGATTTGCTTGAGGCCGGCGAGAAAGATCACCATGGGCGATCCGAATTGCCAGACGGCGAGCGCGACCAAGGTGTAGAGCGCATAGTCCGGGTTGGAGATCCAGCTCGGCCCCGTCATCCCGACCAGGCCCAGTACCTGATTGACCACGCCGTCCAAGCTGAAGATCTGCCGCCACATGATCGCCACGGCGACGCTGCCGCCAAGCAGCGACGGCAGGTAGTAGATCGAGCGGTAGAGGCCGATGCCGCGCAGGGCGCGATTGAGCACCATAGCCACTGCCAGGGCGAAGGCGAGCTTCAAGGGGACCGACAGGAGCACGAAGTTGACCGTAACGCTAAGGGAATGCAGATACCGGCGATCCGAGGTGAGGAGCCGGGCATAATTATCGAGGCCGAGCCAGGTCGGCGGCGTGAAGAGATCAAAGTCGGTGAAGGAGAGGTAGAGCGAGGCCAGCATCGGGCCCAAGGTCAGCAACAGAAACCCGAGCAGCCAGGGGCCGAGAAAGAGATAGCCGATGGCGTTGCGGCCCAGCCCGCGCCGCCAGGCGGCCAGCCGCCGATTC
>JACCYK010000434.1 GCA_013696525.1 Chloroflexia bacterium | reverse complement strand
GACGCCGAGGGTGAGCAACTCTGGGTCGTCGTGTGTGATCCCGAGCAGCAGGTGGATCGGCTGATGGCGAGAAACAGGTTGTCCCAAGGCGACGCGCTTCAGCGTGTCCGAGCTCAAATCCCTATCGATTCGAAAACGGCCCGAGCCACCGTGGTGATCAACAATGGTGGCACCCTAGCGGACACCCGGCGGCAGGTCGAGGCCGCGTGGCATAAGCATGTCCTACCGGTCCTTCTCTGATATCCAAGCCGGCGCGACGTGACACCTCCAGGGAATGCACCAGGATTCGCGTTTGGAGATACACGGTGACGACGACCCGCGCCAAGCGCGAAAACTCGGTCTTTGCAACCTGCCTCTCATCTCTAGACAGCGATAGCCAGCGCGACCTGGCCAACCGCGTGCAGACTGGCTTGCTGGCATGGTTCGCCACCAACCGGCGCGACCTGCCCTGGCGCCGGACGCGGGATCCGTATCGGATACTGGTGGCGGAAGTGATGCTTCAGCAGACCCAGGTTGATCGTGTCGTGCCGTACTACGACTCGTTCCTGGATTACTTTCCGACGATCTCCTCACTCGCCTCGGCCCCGACTGGCGAGGTGATCAAGCTCTGGGCCGGACTTGGCTACAACCGGAGAGCGGTGAACCTTCAACGCACCGCGCGGTTCATCATCGACGAGCTTGATGGAGTCTTTCCCCGAGATGCTGCCTCACTACGCCGCTTGCCTGGCATCGGCCCCTACACGGCGGGCGCCATCGTGTGCTTCGCCTTCGAACAGGACGTCGCCTTTCTCGACACCAACATGCGGCGAACGCTGCACCGCCTCTTCTTCGGTGTCGACGTCCCCGTCCTCACTGCTACCGAGCGAGAGCTGGTTGCGATGGCGGCCAGCATCATGCCAGTCGGATCCGGCTGGGAGTGGAACCAGGCGCTGATCGAGTTCGGTGCGCTGCAGTGCACCGCTCGCCGGCCGGCCTGTGTGATCTGTCCGTTGCAAGCGGAGTGCAAGGCATTCCCGGAGATACAGGGTGTGATCGCGCTCCTACCAATTAGTTCGCGGCGCAAGGTCGAGACACCGTTTGGCGGATCCAATCGCTACTACCGCGGTCGGGTGGTCGATGCCCTCCGTGAGATGGATAGTGAGCACCCGACCGGGATTGACTTGGCCAGCCTTGGCACACGAGTCCGCGACGATTTTGGCGACGAGGATATTCCCTGGCTCTATCAGTTGGTCCAAGGGCTGGCCCGCGATGGTTTGGCGGCGGTCGCGGAGGAAAAGCCGGCCTACGATGCCGGTGTGCCAGACAGCGGCAGACCGATCCGGGTGAAGCTTCCATAGCCGTTCGTTGAGCAGAACCGCTGACTTCACTCAACTACTCCAACGGCTCAGCCCCACGTTCCGCCAGCATTTCGGCCATGATATCGACTTCAATCTGCTGGGCATTGATGATCGACGTCGCCAGCCGGCTCGTCACCGGATGCTCGCTTTGTTCTAGAATCGCCCGCGCCATCGGAATACCGCCCAGATGGTGCCGGATCATCAGTTGGAGGAAGAGAACCTCCGCCTCGACGCCGGTCAGATTGCTCAGCTCAGCAAGCTCTGCAGGCGAGGCCAGCCCCGGCATCGGTTGGCTGCCGTGGCCCATCCAGGTCATCGGCCGCTCAAGGCCGGTCAGGGGCAGTCCCCAGACATCCAGCCAACCCATCATCTGCCCCATCTGATTGGTCTGCGTCAAGATGATGTCCGTGGCAAAGGATCGCACAAGAGGTTCCGCCGTCCGATCGCGCACCAACAGAGCCATTTTAACGGCTTGCTCGTGGTGGGTAATCATGTCGCGGGCAAACCCCGCCTCGGCCGAATCCTCTCCTGGGGTGACGGTGGTCCGCGACCAGCTCAGGACGGCAACCACCACGGCCGCCGCGACAACGATTCCGCCAACAACCCAGAACCAAGACTGTCGTCGTGGTCGCGGTGACAACACCGTCGCCTGAGTCGCCGCTCCATTCATCGCGAGTAGTCCACGCTACTCAGGGGTGCCGACGCCGCCGAAACACGACGCGCCAGGCTCCGGCGTATCAGGCCCTTGGCGGAACGCCCGGATGAACCGATCGAGCCGCTCGTCGTCGGCGCTGTCGAACTGGAGCTGATGGTTCCACGACGACGCCACGACGGGTGACGGCAGACCCTCGAACGGACTGACCAGCATGTAGGGCTCGCTAGCGGCATTCCGCAACAGCTCGACCTGGTCTTCCGGCAGTCCTGGTTCGTAG
>JACCYK010000430.1 GCA_013696525.1 Chloroflexia bacterium | reverse complement strand
GCGCAGTTCTTGGTCATCAAGAAGACGCGATCGCGGTAGCCGTCGTGGGCGAGCGCGTCGCCTACCCGTCGTTCCGACTCGCCGTCGTTGTATTCCCAGGCGTTGTCGAGAAAGTCGATCCCGGCGTCAATCGCGGTGTGGATGATCCGGGTCGCTTCCGCCGCCGGCGGCACGCCGAGGTGAAAGCCGCCCAAGCACAACATCGACACCTCGACCCCGGTGCGGCCGAGCGGCCGGCGGGGAATCGTCACCTCGGTCACGGTCTCCTCCATCCCTCATCCCTAACGCCCTGTTGCCCGGGCTTCATCGCACGTACCATACCGGGTAGGTGAATGCGGCACAATTGCGCAATGCGGGGAGATAGGTAATGACCCATCCGGATCGGGCCCGGCAACTCATCAGTTCCGGCGGCCCGTTCGAGGCAACGGCGGGCTACTCGCGCGCGGTGCGCGTTGACGACACCGTGTACGTGGCCGGCACCACGGCCTATCGGGATGGCGAGATCGTGGCGCCGGGAGATGCCGCCGCCCAGACACGCTACGTCCTGACGGTGATCGAACGGGCGCTGCATGAGGCGGGCGCGACGATGGCCGACGTGGTTCGCTATCGCGTCTACGTCAGCGACATTGCCACTTGGCGCGAGGTCGGCTCCGAGATGGGCCGCGTCTTCGGCGATATTCGCCCCGCCGGAACCCTCCTGGCGGTCAGCGCCCTGGTCGATCCCGGGCTGATGGTCGAAATCGAGGTCGATGCGGTCATCGGCGGCTAGCCGCTCGGCGTGGCATACGCCTTGGCGATCTTGGCCACCAGCGAGTAGTTGGTATCGACCATGTTGCCGACGTAGAGCGAGCCGATCTGGGTCAGCGCCTGGTAGGCGTCCCAGCGGTCCCAGCCCAGTTCTTCCAACCAGGCGATCAGCTCGGTGTAGGCGATGCGGGCGGCGTCTTCCATGGGGCGGGCGCTGCCGACGGTCATCAGCTCGTCCGGGCTCTCGATCCGGGGCCAGGCGATCGGGCGCCGCTTGATGAGGTCAAACGTGATCGTCACCTTGGCGCTGATTTCCAGGGCGACGCCGCAGAGCTCACCTTGGCCCTGCCCGGCGTGGACGTCGCCGGTGAAGAAGAGGGCGCCGGGGACGCGGACCGGGAGGAGCACGGTATTGCCCGGCTTGACGTCGGGGACGTCCATATTGCCGCCGTGATCGGAGGGAGCGAGGGCGGAGATCGCCTCGATCTCGGGCGCGGTGCCGATCGTGCCGAGGAATGGCCGCCAGGGGAAGCGGAGCCGGTCGCTGTGCCGCAGCCAGCCGTCCTCGATCTGGTAAATCCAGACCCGCTCCGGCAGCGGCTCGTGCAGCAACCGGGTGAACTTGGTGGCGGTCAGACCGCCGAAGTAGGGAATGAAGGCGCTGACCGCCCAGTTGCGGGTCGGCTCGATGTGCTCGATCCGGGCCAGGAGGGTATCACCCGGTTCCGCCCCTTCGATAAAGATCGGCCCAGTCTGGGGATTGAGGTAGGGACCGAGGATGTCGGATGGCGTCTCCGATTCGCTGGTGATCTGGTCTTCAAAGGCGTCGACCGTGTAGATGGCGACCGTTTCGCCCGGCCTGACGGTGGCGATGGGCTCGACGTACCGGCTAAAGACGTAGGGGTAGACCCCCGGCTGTCGGATCTCTCGCATGCCGCTCCTCCTCTGCCCGCCAACGGTGTGCTGTCGCCGGGCGATCTTGACCGACCGCCCGAGGTTGCGCAAGCACAACCCGGAACGGTTCCCACGCGACGATGGGGGATATCCCCACCACGGCGATGATGGGTGTCCGCGATGACGCCAGGGCGCCGGCGCGGTAGCATGAGGTCAGTGAACGTGGGCGAGGGCGTGCCTGGTGGCCGCCACGTAAGGATGTAGATTCATGTCCCTGCCGGTTACAACCTCCGGGCGGAACACCATGACCGATTGGCAGCACGTCGCGATGAGCCTGATCCGGCGGACCGAGCTGTGGCCGGTCTTCTGGTTCATGTTCTCGAGCTTCGTCCTCGGGCTCTTCTGGTTTTGCCTCCTCATCGTGTTGCTTCCAGTCGGGGCCGCCATGTCAATCGTCTGGATCGGCATTCCCATCCTGGCGGCGACGGTGGCTATCTGGACTGGAGCGGCCCGGTTTGAGCGGCGCCGGGTCGGCTGGCTGACGGGCACGCCGATCCCGGACCCGTACCGTCCGCTGAGCGCGACATCGTGGTGGGGACGATTTCGAGGCCGGCTCGGCGATTGGGCGGTATGGCGGGACCTGGTGTACCTGTTCTTGCTCTTCCCCATTGGATTAATCGAGCTGGTGGTCGTTGCCGGCGGCTTCGGGCTGGTCGTCTCGTTGATTTCGGCGCCGCTCTATTTTTGGACGATTCCGGGCGGGATCAGCGTCGGCGATCCGGCCTGGGGCGGCGGGCAGGTCGATTCGTTGGCCGGGGCGCTGCTGCTCAGCGTGGCCGGGATGGTCATCGCGATACCGGTCGCCTGGGCGATGATCGGCGTGGCGCGGGCTCATGTCGTGGTGGCCTGGCTGCTGCTGGGACCGTCGAGCACGGAGCAGCTCGAGGAGCGGGTCGAGGTGCTGACCAAGAGCCGGTCCGGGGTGATCGACGCCCAATTGGCGGAGCGGCGCCGGATCGAGCGTGATTTGCATGACGGCGCCCAGCAGCGATTGGTCGCCCTGGCCATGGATCTGGGCATGGCCCGGGAAAAGATGACGACCGATCCCGAACAGGCGCGGCACCTGGTGGAGACCTCGCACGACGAGGCAAAGCGGGTGCTAGCGGAGCTGCGCAATCTCGTTCGCGGCATCCACCCGGCGGTGCTGAGTGACCGGGGGCTGGACGCGGCTATCTCGGCGATCGCCGGCCGGAGCCCGATCCCGGTCACGGTTGACGTCCAGCTTCCCCACCGGCCGCCGGAACCGGTCGAGGCGGCGGCGTACTTCGTGGTGTTGGAGGCGCTCGCCAATGTCGCCAAGCACAGCCGGGCGAGCGAGGCCTGGGTCGTCGCCCGCGAGCGTGACGGCTGGTTGTGGCTCGAGATCATGGACAACGGCGTCGGCGGCGTCGACAGTGAGCGGGGGACCGGCCTGAGCGGGCTGCGCGACCGGGTTGATGCCCTTGACGGCCGGCTCACCGTGGACAGCCCGCGCGGCGGACCGACCCGGCTCCGGGTCGAGATTCCATGCGGGTCGTAATCGCGGAAGACTCGGTCCTCCTGCGCGAGGGGATCGCCCGGTTGCTGACGGACGCCGGATTCGCGGTCGTCGACCGGGTCGGCGACGGCGAATCGCTGGTGGAATCCGTGGTCCGGCATCGGCCCGACATCGCCATCGTCGATGTCCGGATGCCGCCGGAGTTTCGGGACGAGGGATTGCGAGCGGCCATCCTGGCCCGGCAGCGGGTGCCGGGGACGGCGGTGCTGGTGCTATCGCAGTATGTCGAGGAGCGCTACGCCACCGAGTTGCTGGCCGGCGGGGCCGAGCGCGTCGGCTATCTGCTCAAGGATCGGGTGGCGGACGTGACCGAGTTCGTCGATGCCGTGAAACGGGTCGCCGCCGGGGAAACGGTGCTTGATTCCGAAGTCGTGGCCCAACTTGTCGTCCGCCGCCGGAGCAACGACCGGACGCGGGCGCTTTCACCGAGGGAGCGCGAAGTCCTGACGCTGATGGCGGAAGGGCGGACGAACGCGGCGATCGCGGACCGGCTCTTCGTCAACGCGGGCACGATCGAGAAGCACGTCACCAGTATCTTCGGCAAGCTGGGTCTGGCCGAGTCCGAAACCGATCATCGCCGGGTGCTGGCGGTCCTCGAATACCTCCGTGGCTAGCGGAGATAGGTCCGCTTTCCTGGCGGGATCATCATGAACCTGAATGTAGCGTTGAAAGGATACTCGCGTGGCTGATGTGAAGCGCTACGTCGTCTCGTTGCCGGAGCGGGCGGCGCGAGCCACGGCGGCGGTCGCGGGCGGGGCGATCCGCGAGGTGAGCGATCTCCTGCTGCCGAACGCGGTGCGGCAGTCGAAGCTGTACCAGGCGACGGTCGCTCGCCTATTGCGGATCGTGATCGAGCTGGTCGGCGACGTGCCGGACGTCTACCCGCCGGACCTGATGCCGGCGAAGGAGCTGGCGGTCCGGAAGACCGCCGGCAATGTGATGGAGCTGGCGGGGCTGGCGGCGGTCGGCTGGTCGCCGCTTTGGCTCCTGGCCGCGGCCTCCGATGTGCTGGGCGGTTCCAAGACCTACCTGCGAGCCCTGGTCACGTCGCTGGAAGACGAGCGGGTGCTGCCGCCGGGAACAGATATCGGCTCATACGACGATTTGCTGACTAGGCTCGAAACGGCTTCCGGCACGCTGGCGGACGCGATCGACGTGCCCCCGATGACCTTGACCGAGGCGCGCGCCTCGCTCGACCGGCTGCGGGAGCAGGGCCGGGACTTGCCAAGCCCGGACGAGCTTGGCGCCATCTTCGCCGAGCTGCAAGCGACGGCGCGGCGGGAGCGGCGATCGCTGGCGGAGGTATCGGCGGTGATCGGGATTGCCGCCGCCAGGACCGGTCTCGACCTTGGCAATATCCATATTTTCGGCTATTACCGGCAGGCGATCGCCGAGATCGGACGCGAAGGGCTGCTCGTCTTCCTACAGCGCATCGTCACGCCGTACATCCGCCGGGCGGGAACGCATTTTCGTCCTTCCCAACCGACGTATACCGACCGTATGATTGATTGGGTCAACCACCGCCGCGGCTCGCGGGATGAACCCGTTGGTGCTGCTCAGTCTGACGATAGGCCCATTGCGGCCGCCATCGTGGATGAGGCAGATGAGCTCAAGCCGATGCCGTAATAGGTGAACCCCGCTCGCGCTAGGCGGGCCGGGTCGTAGAGGTTGCGGCCGTCGAAGATGACCGGCGAGCGAAGCGCCCGCTTCAGCTCGCCAAAGTCCGGGCCGCGGAACTCCCGCCAATCGGTCACGATCACCAGGGCGTCGGCGCCGGTCAGGGCGTCTTCCTTGGTTTCGCACAGGTCGAGGCCGGGGTGATCGCCGTACAGGCGGAATGCCTCGGCGTTCGCCTTGGGGTCGAAGGCTCGGACCCTGGCGCCGGCGGCCCACAGCGCCTCCAGGAGCGTCCGGCTGGGCGCCTCCCGCATGTCGTCGGTGTTGGGTTTGAATGCCAATCCCCAGAGGGC
>JACCYK010000424.1 GCA_013696525.1 Chloroflexia bacterium | reverse complement strand
GCTCGGGGGTGGCCAGCTTGGCCCGGATATCGACCACGATCACATCGAAGCCGAGCGTCTTGGCGAACTGGGAGAGTGGTTGCGCCACATGCACCGCGCCGAAGATCAACAGCACCGGCGGCGGTGGAAACGTTTCCAAGAAGACCTCGACTGGCTCTGGCTGACCCTTGACCAGGTACGCGCGCGTGTCCGACCGCTCCTCCTGGAGCAGTTCGCGGGCGTCCGCCGCCGCCCGCGCTTCGAGGTCCGCGTTGCCGAGCGAACCGGCCCATTCGTCCGGCAGGACGAGCAGCTTCGCCCCGAGCGGCTCGCCGCGAACCACGGTCGCCATCGCCACCGGCGCGCGAGCCGTGAGGAGGGACTTGAACCGCTCATGCAGGGCGCGAGGATCAGACCCGTTGGCGCTCATTCGGCGACCGGCTCGACAAAGACCTCGATCGTGCCGCCACAGGCGAGGCCGACGTCCCAGGCCATTTCATCGGTGATACCGTACCGGAGCAATTTCGGGGTGCCGGTCGCGAGCACCGCTTGCGCTTCCTCGAAGACGGCGGCCTCAACACAACCCCCACTCACCGAGCCGGTGAGATCACCGGCGCTGGAAACTGCCATCGCCGCTCCCACCGGTCGCGGCGCCGAGCCCTCGACTTTGACCACGGTCGCCACCGCGACCCGATTGCCGGCGGCCCGCCACGCTTCAATCTCGGAAAGGACTTCTCGCATTGATTCCACCTGACTTGAGTCGTAGGTCGTGAGTAAACTTCCCAAAGTATAGTATTGATCGGCACCGCTGGCGAACGGGATCCAGCTCCCAACCACGGCCGTTCATTTCACGACTCACGCGGCGGCCGGCGGAATCGTCTTGCGGACCGGCGGCTGGTCCTCGACCTGGCTCAGCAGCGCGGCCAGGGCCTCGAGGCTTTGCAGATTGTGGACCGGCAAGAATTCGTCGACATACGGCAAGGCGGCACGCATGCCCTGCGTCAATGGTTGATAGCCGCTGGCGCCAAGGAGCGGGTTGAGCCAGATCAGGCGACGGCAGGAGCGCTGGAGCCGGGCCATCTCGCGGCCGAGAAAGTCCGGGGTGCCGCGGTCCCAGCCGTCGCTGATGATGACGACGGTGGCGCCGGAGCGGACGACGCGGCGGCTCCACTTGTAGTTGAACTGTTTGATCGCCTCACCGATCCGGGTGCCTCCGGACCAGTCGTCAACCGAGTTGACGACATCGGTGAGGGCTTGATCGACATCGCGCTTCCGCAGCTCGCGGGTGATCCGGGTCAGCCGGGTGCCGAAGACGAAGACCTCGGTCGACTCGATGCCGTGCCCGAGCGCATGGACGAAGCGCAGCAGCAACCGGGCGTAGCGGTCCATCGAACCCGAGATGTCGCAGATCAGGACTAACGGCCGGGTCCGGACCTTCCGTCGTTGGTATTGCAAATCGATCGGCACGCCGCCGTGGCGCAGGCTGCGCCGCATGGTACGGCGGGGGTCGATCATGTCGCCCCGCTTTGCCTTCTGCCGGCGCCGGATCTGCCGGGTGCCGAGCTTCCAGGTCATACCCTCGATGATTCGCCGCGCTTCGGCGATCTCCTCGGCCGAACATTGGGAAAAATCCTTCTTGCGCAAGACTTCGCGGGCACTGAAGAGCAAAACGTCTTCGGGCGGCGATTCCATGTCTTCGAGATCGTCGGCGTTCGCTGGCTCGTCGTCTGCTTCGCTGAGCGCCAGCACTTCGCGCTCGACCTCCGCCTCGCCCGAGCCCGTCCGCTCCTCCGTCTTCTTGCGGCTGACGTCCGGCAACGAGAGCACGTCGGGAGCATCGGATGCTTGGAACGCTTCCAGCGGCGGCGGCTCGACCCCCGCCAGGCGACGCCAGAAGGTCGCGAACTCGCTGTCGAAGAGCGGGATCTGCTCCGGCCGCGTGACCAGGGTCGAGCGGGCCGCGTAGTAGGCATCTCGCTGGTGGCGGGGGTCGATCGCGGCGAACGCCTCGAGCAGGCTGAGCACCTGACCCGAGCCCACCGGGATCCCACCCTGACGCAGGCGGCGCCCGAAGGTCAGCAGATTCCACCGGATCACGCCTGGTTTCACCAGGCTGGAGGGTGTGCTCGATCTTGGCCCGGCGCCTGTCTGATTGCCGCCGCCGTCGGTCGTCGCGGGCATCAGGACACCGACTGCTGGGCGCGCCCGACCAGGCTCTTCGCCACAGCGCCGCGGACCTGGTCGACATCTTCTTGGTACTTGAGGATGACGCCGAGCGAATCGTCGACTACCTCGTCGTGCAGGGCGACCGTGCCGAGGGCGAGCAGGGCGCGGGTCCAGTCGAGGGTCTCGGCCATGCCCGGCGGCTTGAAGAGATCGACCTCGCGCAAGCCTTGGGTGAACGCCACGATCTGTCGCGCCAGCGTCCGCGGCGCCTCCGGCACCCTGGCGGCGAGGATCCGCAACTCCTTCTCGAAGCTTGGGAAGTCGATCCAGTGGTAGAGGCAGCGCCGCTTCAGAGCGTCGTGGATCTCGCGGGTGCGGTTGGAGGTGAGGATCACGATGGGGACATGCCGGGCCCGGATCGTGCCCAATTCGGGCACCGTCACCTGGAAGTCGGAGAGCAGCTCGAGCAGGAACGCCTCAAGCTCTTGATCCGCCCGGTCGACCTCGTCGATGAGGAGGACCGGCGGCCGGTCGTGGGCGGCGTCGATTGCTTGCAACAGTGGCCGCTTCAGCAGGAACTCCTCGCCAAAGAGGTCGTGGCGGGCGGCTTCGCGATCGAGACCGCCGGTGGCCTCGATGGTCCGCAGATAGAGCATCTGGCGGGGATAGTCCCATTCGTAGATGGCGGAGGCGGCGTCGAGTCCCTCGTAGCACTGGAGCCGGATCAGCGGTGTGTCGAGCAGCGTGGAAAGGACCTTCGCGATCTCGGTCTTGCCGACCCCCGCCTCGCCTTCCAGGAGGAGCGGCTTCTGCAGCTTGAGCGTCAGAAAGAGGGTGGTGGCGAGACCACGATCGGTGACGTAGTTTTGGCTCAAGAGGCCGCGTTCTAGCGTGTCGACCGTGGCGTAGGCGCCGGCGGCGATGGCTTCGATGGTCGATTCGGCAGTAGTGGTCAAGCGTGATCCGTCCTCTTCGCTAGCGGGCAACCTCAACCTTGGCCTAAGTATCCCGCACGCGAGCGATACCTGTCATGCGGCTATGGCGGATCTAGCCACCCACCCAGCGCCAGCGGGCCGGACGGCGCCCCGCCAACATCCGCGGGCTCGGCGGAGACGGCGACCGCCACGTACGATGCGAGCGAGCGGTCCGGGGTTAGCTCGACCTGAGCTCGGCCCTGGTCATCGGTCGTGAACCGGCCGGCCGGGGACGATTGCCCCTGCTGATCGTAGAGCCAGACCTGGTACTCGTCGCCGGCCGCCAGCGGCGGCAGATCATCGGCGACAAGGAGACCGCTCGAAGAGTCCGCACCGACGAGCACGACGCCGCTGGCCGGATTCGGGAGTTGGCTTTCTAACAACGGATAGACCGTTGCAGAGGAGACGATGGCGGCGATGGTCGAGGACTGCTGTACCTCCTCGCGCAGGCGCAAGTTCCAAATGCCAAGCCCGATGATGAGGACGGCGGCAGTGGCGGCCAGGAGCGCTTGCGCGGGCCGGTTCCAGCCACCGCTGGTCCGGCCGGCTTGGGCGCGACGCGAGATCGGGATCGGCGTTGGTCGAGCGTCCTCGGGGGCGGCGACAACTGATAGGCGCGGCGCCAGTGCTTGCTCGGCCAGGCGGAGCAATTGTTGGCGGACGGCTGGCCGCGCCGGCGTCACGTCGCCGAGGAAAGCGCCGATCTCCAACACCACGAACAACTCATCACGGCAGGATGGGCACTCCTCGAGGTGCCGCGCCACGCGATCGAGGTCGGCGTCGGCTAACTTACCGATCGCGTAGTCGGGCAGCAGCTCGATGGCCTGCTCGTGGTCGAGCGGCGGGACGCTCACTGGACTCGCCTCAATTGTGGCCGGCAATAGTCGCCGGCGCGTGGTCTATATCTCGACATCGAGTCCTTCTCGCGTAAGCACGGAGCGCAGCGTTTGCAAGCCGCGGCGCATCCGGGTCTTGACTGTTCCCAGCGGTTCGTTGAGCGTCGCCGCGATCTCGGATTGGCTATGCCCGGCGGCATAGAGGGCGATGACCGCTTGTTGCGCTCGCGGGAGGTCGGTGAGGGCGCTGGTAATCCTGGTCTGACGGGTTCGCGACCAGGCAACATCGGCCGGATCGGGGTCGGGCGCGGCCACCGTTTCGAGGATCGGGGCGACGGCATCGGGAGCGTGGGGAGCCTCTTGGGGCCGGCGGCGTCGCCGGCGGAGCTCGTTCAGGGCGAGGTTATGGGCGATGCCAAGCAGCCAGGCGCGAACTCGACCGAGGCTGCCATCGTACGTCCGAGCATGTTGCCAGACGCGCAAGAACGATTCTTGGAGCAAATCCTCGGCCACCTGATGGTCGTGGACGACCCGCACGATGACGGCGTGGACGATGCCGGCGTGCTTGTCGTAGAGGACGGCAAGCGCGGCGGTATCCCCGGCCGCGATCCGCCGCACGAGGAGGTGGTCCTGGTCGAGATCAGGTCCGAGCCCGGTTGTGGAGCCCGCGTCCCCCGTCTGATCCGTCAAGCGGCGATCACCATGCCTTCCGACCGCGGGCAGCGACCTCGCCGGCAGTCTGCGGCGGCGATCCAGCTCCAAGCCGCTAAATGTTCGCATGATGTCTTGCACTTCTGCTGCCACCGTTGCCGCCCCGGCCATGGTCATCCGGCACCTGTAGTTTCCGGTGAGACTGACTTGGGTGGTGCGATAGGCTCGACCTGGCGCCCCCTCACTTCACCAGTACACCGCGAAGCGCGATTTGGATTCAGATTGAGGCTCAGGTCCGGATCCGCGACGCGTCAGCCCGCGATCGGTGAGCCGAGCAGCGGCGGGGGCGCCGGGGACGCGGGGCTAAATCGGTTGGGGACGCTCACGATCGAGCCGACCCCGCCGTCGCCGCGGGTCGCCCGCATGACAACGGTCGCGGTCTCGTCGTCATGGCGCAGGAGGACGACGCCGATGCGCCGCATGCCAAGTTCGTAGTCCCAACAGTGCCCGCTGCCGGCGGCATCGCTCTCGAATGCACAAATCGGGCTCTCTGCCTGAGCCGCGGCGGAGCCGTCCTCGCCCGCGCGGCCCATCACCATGACGACGTAGGTTGTTTCCGGCTCCAGTCCCGCGAAGGCGAAGGTCGAGGTCCAGCGACTGACCGGTTCCACGCCGCCGTGATACTCCATCTGTCCCGTTCCGCTGGCGTTGGGAGCGGGGGAGCCGTCAACCGCGGCGAAGGTTACGAGGTTGATGCCCTCGTGGTCGGCCCGGGCCACCGGCACCACCGTCGCGATCAGGGCTACAAGGATGCCGAACGTGGCGGCGATCACGGATCGCCCGTGGAACTCTGATGGATAGCGCCCGGCGCGTTGGGTAGACATCGTATTCCCTGGAGGTCGCGATTGAGATAGTCATCATCGCCCGTAACGTAATCATACGCTGCCGGGGACGGATTGACGCGGATCAGGGTCGCGGCGACGTTCGCGGTGATCCTACCGACCAGGTAGACAACCGATCCACCCGAGAGGCGCATCGCACCAGCAACCGGGCCAATCGGTCTGAGCGGAAAGGGCGATGGCGATCGCCGTGCTCGCTCGGATCACGAAACCCGGGCGCCGGTGGATCAGCAACCGACATCCGCAACTCGTGCTCGCTCTCGCGCAGGAGCGTCGCCGCGATCCTTGTCCCGTCTTTGCGCGGGGCGTGGATGTCGGCCAGGCGGAGCAGCGTCGAGCCTTCCAAGAATCGGGTCAAGACGGGATCGAGGTCCGGGTCGAGGGCGTGATAGCACCGGCGAAAGGCGGCCGCGACCGTCGCCAGCGCTTCCGGGTCGTCCCCTTGTTGGATTGCCAACAAGCGGAGATGGGCGGCGAAGTTCGCGACATCGATCGCCGGCTCAGAGATCGCCGCGTCGTCGAAATCGAGGACACCCAGGTGATCGCCGTCGATCAGGACCTGATCGTGATAGAAATCGCGATGGATCGGCCGCCGGCGCCAGCGCCACGTCCGGTGGCGTCCGAGCTCGACCAGCCCTAGACAGCGACGGGCGGATGCGCCAAGCGTGTGATCGGCCGTGGCCAGGCGCTCGACGCGCCCTCGCAAGGGATCCAACTCCCGGGCCAGGTCGTGATCGCGCTCGAGCGAGACCCCCGAACCGTGGAGCGCGTGCAACGCCGTGGCGATCCGCACCGCTAACCGCTCGTCACCGTGGAGCAAAGGGCTCGCCACGGGCTGGCCCGCCACCTCGCGCTGGAGCATCAGTTTCAGGTGTGGCACGTAGGCGACTGGCTCCGGCACCCGAATCTCCAACCCGCGGGCGTGGGCGACCGCGGTCGCGGTGCGAAAGGCTCGCGGTCCTCGCTCGCTCGCGAAGGTCTTCGCGTAGAGCCGTTCCCGTTGTGCCGATTCCTGATCGCCGGTCTCGACCTCATAGCGGAGGATCGCCCGACGTCCCGGTTTGTGCCGAACTATTTTGACCTCGCTCACGCAGACCAGGCGGCCGTAGACCGCCCGCTCCAGCACCATGGACATTCGCCGCGGGTCGGCCAGCACCGCCAACTGGGGCAGCTTTGGGTCGAGTGAGCCGGCGTTCTGGACCTTCGCCTCTGGCCCGACTGGCGCCCGGTGGCGGTCGGGGGCGAGCCGCCGCTCGGCCAAGTGGACGATGTGCTCGACTGCCGCCGGCCAATCTGGCTCGAGCCGTCGAAACGGGCCGACCGCCAGCTTCAGGAGGGCCGCTGCCTCGAAGACCGCGACCGTGTCATGGTTCGCCGGATGCCAGCGGAGATCGGCGCCGGCGAAGGCTTCTCGAGCCTCGGCTGGCACGTCGCCGCGGTCGGCGGCGAGCGTCAGGTGCGCCAGCATGTTGCCAACGTCGAGCAACGGATGGGCGCACCGTGCCTCGTCGAGATCGATCAGGATCACCCCGGCGGCCGAGACGAGCAGTTGGTCATCGTAGAAGTCGCCGTGGCTCGTTGCCGGCTGATCGACGATGCTCGCAAGCCGGCTGCTCATTCCGGCCGCCAGCTCATTGACTCGCGCTGAAAGCTCGGGGAGCAACCGCGCGATCGCGGTTGCCGAGGCATGTAGGAGTTTTGACTCTGCCGAGAGGGGATGGATGCTCAGGCCGGGCACAGCGGTGGCCTGGAATCGAGCCAGCGCGTGTGCCGCGGGTTCCATCCAGGACGTAAAAGCCGGGGTTCGGCGCACCGCCGCCAGGGGATCGCCCGGCGCCGCGGCATGCACGAGCATCCGATAGTCGGACAGGTACGCGAGCGGGGCCGGGGTCGCGAGGCCGGCGTCCCGCAACACCACGCCGGCCTCGCGGAGCGATGCGCCACGGTCATCGCTCAGGAGCTTGGCGTAGACCATCTCGCCCTCTCCATCCGTCATTGGGATCCGGAGCAGGGCCTTTCGGCCCGGTTTGTATCGCACGATGGAGGGCGGCTCGTCCGTTGGCCGGCCGCTCGCTGCCGGCAGCGCTTCTGCCAGCACCCGTTTCAGCACGGCGGGCGACGTGGCGTGGACCAGCTTCCGCAAATCGAGATCGACCGGGAACACCTGGACCAGGGCTTTCACCGCCGGCAGATAGGTAACCCTGTCTCGCGGGAACCCGGGATGCTCCAGCTCGGTCCGGGCGATCAAACGGCGGAAGGAATCGCTTTGCCAGCGGCGAGCGCCGCGGTCGTCGGCATAGAGGCGGAGATGCACCGGCAGCGCGAGCGTCTGAGCCGTCTCCTGGTCACGGAGGGTTAGCTCGTACTCGACGAGGCAGCTAGTATCCGGTTTGTAGCGCACATAGTGAGGATGGCAACCGAGCACCACGCATCGGCCGACGGAGCGGTCGGGCAGGTGCGCCTCGAGCAGCTCGGCCACGATGTCGCCATTGAACGCGGTCGCCAGCCCCGGCAGGCCGCGATCGAATGGTGGTATCGGGATCATGCC
>JACCYK010000380.1 GCA_013696525.1 Chloroflexia bacterium | reverse complement strand
CAAAATAGACATAGAAGAGGCTGCTATTCAGTATGGCACTGACGCTTTGAGCCAGACCACGCTCGGTGAACGACAGAAAACGCCCATGGGCAGGAGTGGCAGAGATATCGTTTCTCGCGTAGAACGGGATGTGGTCTCCCGACTTGATCCAATACCGGGCCGATTCTTGATAAAAGACGAAGTGGTCGGTCCTTCGCTGGTCCAAAACGTCTCCAAGTACTTGTCCATTCGCGGTCATAATCTTTGACAGAGCATCCTCATGCGCGCGAGTTGCATGTTTCGGCCACACTGCTTGAATGATTGGCTCCCGCCGACGAGGCGAGTACTCGATGAGATCGAAGAGCGTGTCGCGGCGAATCGTCGGCCATCGTAGATACTGTGAAGTCAGTAGGCTGAGTACTTTGCCTGCGAGACCTGGCGACACGAAAAATACCGTGCTGCGGCAGTTCTGCAACCCATCAAACAGCTTGCCGGGCCGATCATCAAACGTAGGTACGTGAAGACTTCTCGTCCCCAGCAACTCGCGGACCGATTTCATTCGCGGCGAGTTCGCAAGCGGCAGTTGCACGATGAAGCTAAATCTGCCGGTCTTGGCAAGGATTTGGAGTCCGCGCTCCGAGCAAAAGCCATAGAGGTTTCCGCAGCGTTCGGTTTTGTACCCGAGAATTTGATAGGTACGTCTTACCGTCGAGTATTCCGCCCACGGCGGGTTCCCAATAATGACGTCAAACCCACTCCGGTTATGCACGATCTCGTAGAACTCGCTCAGCCAGTGAAACGGCTGATGGCCCTCGCGCCACTCGTCGTATTCCTTGCCCCCTGGCTCAACCCCATACACCCGCGCCTGCAACACGTCCAGCTCCGCCCCCAGCGCCGCCAGCCGCTGCCGGACCTCCTGTTTCGCCTCCCGTTGCGCCGCCGACGTGGTCTCCTCGTCCTGCAGCGCCCGGAAGTGGGCCGAGGCCATCGCCGCCTTCTCCGCCTCTTCGTTCATCCGTTCAAGCTCGGCGCTGGTCGCCGCGTCGATCATCTTCAACTGCCCGGCCTTGCCCATCCCCAGCGCCCGGTCCACTTCGTCCAGCGACACAAACCCGACCAGCGTGTTCCCGGCCCGGATGTTGAAGTCGATGTCCGGCAACGGCTCGATCTGGCCGGCGTCCTCCAATTGGGCCACCAGCTTCAAGAACAGCCGCAGCTTACAGATCTCGACCGCCTCCGCCATGATATCCACGCCGTACAGGTTGTTCAGCACGATCTGTTTCAGCACGAAATACTCGCGGTTCGGATGCGCCTCAACCGTCGCCAGCGTCTGCCGGAAATCGCGAAACCGCTCCGGCCGGGAGGTCGTCCCAGATTGGTCTAGCTCATCAACGAACGCCCGCATCCGGTCCAGGCACTCCTCCGCCAGCGGTTGCAGGATGTTCAACGCGGCGAACAGGAAGGCGCCCGAGCCGCAGGTCGGGTCCAGCACGCTCAGTGATGAGATCGCCTTCCAGAACGCCCGCAACGTGTCCGGCCCCTCGCACCCCGCGATCGCGTCCTGGGCAAACTGCCGCACATCCAGGTTGAGCGTGATCAGGTCGTCAACCGTCGTCACCTGACCGTCGGCCAGCTTCAGCCAGACCGCCTCGTACCGCTGACGCCGCGCGATATGCTCCCGCCACGTCTCGGTCGGCAGCGCAAAATTGTCGTCAGCCGGCCGGTTCCACTCCCCGCGTTGAGTCACATCGTCCAGCCCCGCCGCGATCGCCGGCGGCAGGTCCAGCATCACTCCCTTCTGAACTGCCGGGTAGATGTAGCGATCGGGATCCTCTTGCAGGAGCCCCCACAGCGCCCCGTCCGGCCGGAAGGCGACCGCGCACCCTTCTTTCGCCCGGTCCAGGATCGCCGGGATGATCGTGTTCTGGCCGATGTACCCGGTAATGTCTTCCTTGGTGTAGTACGCCCCCATCTGCTTCTGGTTGATGTACTTCTCGAAGATGTACCCCAGCACATCGGGGTTGATCTCGCTGTCGTCCCGCAGCGGCCGCTCATCCAGATGCCACCGGTACTCATCGAAGAAGTCGAACAGCTTGGTGAACGCCTCGTCCGGGATTTCGATCGCCGGGTACGCCCGCTCCAGCTCATGCACGTCGAACAAGCCGCCGTTCAGGTACGGCACGTTCCCGATCAGGGCATCCAGGCCCGCCGGCCGCTCCTCCCGTTGCCGGCTGAGCCCGTCGTGGAACAGGCGGCGCAGGAACCGGCGGTAGAACGATAGAAAAGTGTCCGGCCCCGGCTCGGCCCGCACCTGGTCCAGCTTATGCCGCAAATAGTCCTGATCGCCGTCCAAAAACCCCTTCTTCTGGATGAAATAGACGAACATCAGCCGGTTCAGCATCAACGAGGCGTACCAGTCGCGGTCCCCCGCCGCCTGAATCCCGTCCACGAAGCTCCGAAACGCCTCATGCTCCCCTTTGAACCGCTCGTAGAACCGCCGCGTCACCCGCTCCGCCGCCAGGCTGCCCCGCACCCGGCCCGAAATGTCCAAGACCGTCAGCGATTCGTCATCTTCCTCGATCCTGATGAACAAGCCGGACAGCCGCTGCGCCAGCCGCTCCCCAGATTGCCCCCGCTGGAACTCCTCTTCGTGCAACCGCAACGGCTGCCCTTGCCGGCGCTCGCCCCAATGCCAGACCTGCCGGGTCTCCGCCGCGTCAACGAAGATGAGCAGATGCTCGCGAGCCAGCCGGGTCACCGCCCGGTCAATCGTCAGCCGCGTCGCCCGGTCTGGGATCGCTTCCCCCGCCGCCGCCTGCCACAGCAGCACTTGAAAACTCCGCTTCTGCGCCACCCCCCGCCAGCGGTACGACCGCTCCTTGACCAGGACCGACAACTCCGCTTCCAGGTAGTCCCAGCCCAGCTCGTTGAACAGCCCCACGAAGTCAAACGCCTGCAGCCGCTCCCGGATAGCAGACAGGGGCATGGATGGCGTGGTTGCGAGCGTCTGTTGCATCCGTCCTCTCCTCCCCCGATGCTCCGTCCAGGCGACCTGCCGCCGCCCTCGTGCTCAGTCCCGAAGGGACTTTGTGATGCTCAGCGCGGAATTCATTCCAGCGCGGCCGCGGACACCCCGGTTCGTGCTGCTACCGCCGTTGGCAACTCGATTACCGGCCAACCAACCCCATCGAGCAAATGATCTTCGGCTCCATCGTCGCGGCTTCGCCCCGCGGAACGGTCAGCTCGTCCCGGTTGCGCAGCTCGATCACCCGATGCCCGATCTCCTCGTCCGGCGCCCCCGACCGCAGCAGCCGGTTGATCGCGTCGGTGGCGCCCCCCTTCAACGGGTGGTCATAGATATCCTGGGTCGCCCGCTTGACCTCATCCAGGTTCGGCGCCGTCAGGGGCAACGTCTTGCCCTGGAACGATTCCGTGTAGCGTTTCAGCCGCTCATAGACTCGGTAGCGTGCCCCGGATGGCCGCCCCAGATGACCGCCGGCCCGGCTCTGTTCCGTCAGCATATGACGGACGCCATGTTCGACCAGGGCATGGTGCTCCGGCGAGCGCGGCAATCCAGGTGTGTTGGGGTGGCAAGCGGCTCCCCGCAGCACGTCCAGGGTCGATTCCGTCACCACGTCCCGCCGCTCGTTGACCCAACCCAGCGTGTCGTTGCCATCGCTCGCCCGGATGAAGACCAGCGCCCCCAGCGGCACGGCTGCCGTGGCCTCGTACCCTTTCGTGGCGTAGATGACATCCGGCAACTGCTCGATCGTGCGTTGCAGCTTCGGATCGGCATCGATCGCGTTCTTCCAGATTTGGTACGCCTCCGACGTCGGATCAACCCCTAGCTCGTCGCCGCCGCTGCCTTCGTCCAGAACCCCGGCTCGCTCGTTGTAGAGATCGATCAGCGGCCGGGCGTCCTCGTCATCCTCGAAGAAGGTCTCGTCGGTGCCCACCACCTCGGCGTTCTGCCGCAGCCGGCTCCGAATCCTGGCTCGCAGATTGATGATCTGGTCCAAGCCGTCGGCTGGCACG
Organism: Chloroflexia bacterium; assembly: GCA_013696525.1. Classification (GTDB taxonomy): domain Bacteria; phylum Chloroflexota; class Chloroflexia; order Thermomicrobiales; family UBA6265; genus JACCYK01. The sequence goes on along the minus strand of JACCYK010000380.1, from coordinate 874 downwards.
AACGAGTAGCACCGAATCGTCGCCGACCGCTGCCCAATCCGGTCCACCCGGCCCGCCCGCTGAATCAAGCGGATGATCGCCCACGGCAGGTCGTAGTTCACGATGATGGCCGCGTCTTGCAGGTTCTGGCCCTCGCTCAACACATCGGTCGCCACCAGCACGCGCAATTCCCCTTCCCGCCGGGCCAGCTCCTCCTTGCCATTCGAGCGCGGGCTGAACCGCCAGGCGAGCCGCGTTGGGTCCGCCGCCGCCGCGGTCACCCCCGCCAGTTCCGTCACGCCAAGCCGTTGCAACCGCTCGCTCAGGTAGGCGACGGTGTCCGCGAACTGGGTGAACACCAGCACCTTCTCGTCCGGATGCTCGTTTTGGATCAAGTTGGCCAACGCCAGCAGCTTTGCGTCCTTGGCCGGATCCCATTCCCCACAATGAGCCAGCACGTTGAGCAGCGCGCGCATCAAGCAGGAGGTCGTCGTGCAAGCTCGAGCGAAAGAGGTCCGCCCGCAACCACTTGAATCGTCTCCGATTCGAGCCGGAAAACTGAGTGTAGACTTGCGTCGCGAGACGGCGATAGTGAGCCTCGTCGAGTGTCCGCTGCAATCTGTCGTCGATGACCGTTTCATTGCTGCCGACGGTCGCGGAGTCGACCTGCTCCGCGTCTCGATCGGTGAACCTGGAATCGAACGCGTCGACGTCAAAGGTCGAATCGAAGGCGCCGACATCCTGCGTCCCAATCGGCAGCGGCAGATCGTTGTCGAGCGCGTGCAAGAAGACAAAGTTGCGCAGGATATGGCGCTCGACCGATTGCAGGAAGGCCGGCCCGCCGCTCTCCAGTCGCTTGAAGAGGTTGGTGCGCGAGAAGCCCATCAGCCGCTGG
>JACCYK010000356.1 GCA_013696525.1 Chloroflexia bacterium | reverse complement strand
AACGCCGCGTTCGGCTCTGACAGGTTGACGATCACCGTGTAGGGATCGGGCGCCTCGACCGACTCGACCGAGGCGAAGTTGTTGGCGCTGACGGCGGCGTTGTCGGGGTTCATGTACCACTCGTAGGTGTACTTCACGTCCTCCGCGGTGAATTCTTCGCCATCGTGGAAGAGGACCCCTTCATGCAAGGTGAAGGTGAAGGTCAAGCCGTCCTCGGACACCTCGGGCATCGCCGTGGCGAGCACGGGTTGGGGCTCGAAGTTCTGGTCGAGCTGGATCAGCGCGTTGTGAATATTGGAGACGATGGCAAAATGCACCGATGGCCCGGCGTCGTCCGGGCTCAGGCTGGCGATTTCCTGGTGCCCGAGGGTGACGAACTGGCCGCCCGCGACCGGCGTCCCCTCCTGGGCCGTCGCCGAGCGGACGCCGCCGAACACGCCAACCCCGAAGGCGCCGGCCGCCCCGGCCCCCGCCGCGCCCTTGAGCAACGTCCGCCGATTGCTGCCCGTGTTGGTGAGCAACCGTACGACTTCAACCGATCGATCCATCTCTGACCTCCCTGGTCTTCATGACTCGCTGCCTGAATCCACGATTGCGCGCGTCAAAACCGTCACGTCCGCCCGTGTTACCGCGCGCCTTTGGACATCTGCTGATTAGACGCCCTGGCTCCCCCTTTCGTCAATCCTGGCAGGCGCTCGTACCGCCTCCCACGTCACTCGGCCTCGTGTGATCAATCAGCGGCCGCATCCGGCACCAGCAGCGGTTTCATTACCCGGCCGGCCGCCATGTCGGCCAGCACCTGGTTTGCTTGGGAGAGTGGGTAGGTTGTCACCAGGCGGTCGAGGTCGAAGCGGCGCTTCAGGTTCGGCAGAGCTTGGATGTGGCCCTGGTAGTGTTTTTCGGCGAAGCCCCAGGAACCGAGCACTTGGAGCTGCTTGCGGGTGATGATGTGGGGGTTGATTGGGACCGGGCCGCGATCGGTGTACTGGCCGAGGACCAGGTAGCGGGAGCCCGGCGCCGCCATCTCGAACCCTTCCGGCACCGCCGCCGGCACGCCGGCGCACTCCAGGACGACGGTGGCGCCGCGGCCGCCCGGTGTCTCCTCCCGCACCCACCGAATCCGCTCCGCCGGGTCCGGCATCAGCTCGATGTCGAGATGGACGTCGCCGACCCCCAACTCCTTGGCTAGGGCCAAGCGGCTCGCCGGCGCCCCGACCAGGATGACCTTCGCCGCCCCGGCCAGGTGGGCGTACATCGCGGCGGCGATGCCGACCGGCCCGCTCCCCTGGACCACGACCGTGTCCCCAACCTCGATCCGCGTGATGTCGAGCACGCCATGGACCGCGGTCGGGCCGGCGCAGCCGAGCGCGATCGCCTGTTGCGGCGTCACCCCGGCCGTCAGCCGGAAGATGGCTGAGCCAGGTTGGAGATACATGGTGTCGGCCCAGCTTCCGGAGAGGCCGGGGAACTGATCGAAGCGCTGATTGACGCCGTAGACCTTCCGTTGCTCGCACAGCGTCCGCTCCCCGGCCACCACGCACCAGTGGCACCGGCCGCAGGTAATGTTGGACATCCAAGCGATGGCATCGTCCTCACGCAAGGGTAGGCCGGTGAAATCGGTCGCGACCCCCTCGCCCAATCGCGCGACGTGGCCGACCCCCTCGTGCCCCAGGATGAGGGGCAGCGGGATCGGCAGGTTGCCATGGTGCAAGTGGACATCGGTGCCACAGACGCCGCCAAAGGCCACCCGCGCCACCACCGCGCCCGGCGCCGGGGCCGGCACCGTGGCCCGCTCGAAGGCAAGCGGTTGGTTGAAGGCGCGGAGCACGGCCGCCGTCGCCGTGGTCGTCATCGGACCTCCCTTCTGCCCACGTTAGTTGCGCGGGGCGCGGAACCCGGCCGCCTCCGCCGCCTCGGTCGTGGGAAAGCAAAACTCCGGGATCGTGCGCTGATACGACTGCGTGTCCGGCACATGATAAATCCGGGACGAGGCGTTGCCCTTGATCGGATAGTCCTCCGGGCAGTCGCCCGAGCCGTCGCCGCGGACCGCGTTGTCCGGTACCGAGGGCTCATGAGGTTCCTTATTCTCCGCCCCCGCTGGCGCGGGTTCCGCCGCGCGGTCCGCCTTCGCCCGGTCCGCCTCGGCCCGCCGGCCGGCGACGGCCGGCGCTTCGGTC
>JACCYK010000092.1 GCA_013696525.1 Chloroflexia bacterium | reverse complement strand
GCGGACATCACGGCCGTCGTCAGCGGCGGCACGGTGATCGCCATCCCGAGGCCGAACACGACCGCCGCCGGGAAGAAGGTCGTCCAGTAGCTGCCGCCGATGCCCGGCCGCGCCATGAGGACGAGGGCGACGGCGACGATGGCCGGCCCGATCGTCAGGGGCAGCCTCGCCCCGAAGCGGCCGATGAAGCCACCGGTCCAGCGCGAGAGGGCGAACAGGATCAGGATCGCCGGGACGAAGGCGGCGCCGGCCGCCGTCGCCGAGTAGCCCTGGACCTGGATCAGGTTGAACGGCAACCAGAACAGGGCGCCGCCGAACGCACCGTAGAGCAAGAAGGTCAGCAGGTTGGCGCCGGAGAAGGTGCGAGAACGGAACAGCCCGAGCGGGACCATCGGCGACCGGATGCGCGCTTCGGCCGCGACGAAGGCGACCAGGGCGACCACCCCGACCGCCAGACCGGCCACCACCAGCGGATCCCCCCAGCCGCGGATCGGGGCCTCGATCAAGCCGACGACGAGGGCGCCGAGGCCGACGGTCGCCAGGCCGGCGCCGACAAGGTCAAGCCGCCTGGCGTCCTCGTCACGACTTTCGGGCACGCCATGCACGGCGACCGCGATCACGATCGCGGCCAGCGGCAGGTTGATGAAGAAGACCCAGCGCCAGGAGGCGTTGTCGACCAGCCAGCCGCCCAGCACTGGACCGCCGGCGGTGACGACCGAGGTGAAGCCTGACCAGGTGCCGATCGCCCGGCCACGCTCGGTCTCGTCGGTAAAGGCGGCGCTGATAATCGCCAGGCTGGCGGGCGTCAGCAACGCCCCGGCGATGCCCTGCGCCGCCCGCGCCGCGATCAGCATCTCGATGCTCGACGCCAGCCCACACCAGATCGAGGTCGCGGCAAAGAGCACCACGCCGAGTTGAAAGATACGCTTCCGACCGAACAGGTCGCCCAAGGCGCCGCCGACGAGGATCAAGGCGGCAAGGAAGAGGGCGTAACTCTCGACTACCCATTGCGCCTGGGCCGCGGTCGCCCCAAACTCCTGCTGCAACGTCGGCAACGCGACATTGACCACGGAGCCGTCGATGAAGACCATGCTGGAGGCCAAGATGGTGGCGATCAGCACGGTCCGGCCGTCGATCGGAGAAGACGGAATGGCCGGACGTGACATTGACATACGTTGATTACTTTCCGGTTGCGCCGCTGCCGCCAGCGGGCGACAGGTGTGGCCCGCCGAGGCGGCGGCTGGATTGTTGCAAGCCCTCGTTCACCAAGCAGCCGGGCCGGCCGCATGATCGTGGCTCGAGACGCGCCCTGGCGCCCCGGTTCACATGAGCGAGCATCTCACGTCGCCAGGGCGCGCGGCGTCTTTCATCAAACGGCGTGACCCGGCCAAAGGCGCCGGCGAGCAATCCCGAAACCCACGCCGTTGGGCGCTCGCCGGTTGTAACGCGATACGGCATCACTTGTGAGGAGGTCGGACGACGATGGACGATGCGACACGCCAACGGCTAGTTGGCCAATACAAGGACGGTCCTCGCATGATCGAGGACGCGCTGGCCGGCATCACCGACCCCGAGCTGGACGCCCGGCCCGCGCCGGATGAATGGACCACGCGCGAAATCGTCCATCACCTCGCCGACAGCGAGATGACCTCCGCCATCCGCCTGCGCCGCCTGATCGCGGAACCAGCGCCGGCCATCGTCGGCTATGACCAGGACGAGTTCGTGCGGGTCTTTTCCAACCCGGGACGCCCCATTGCCGGCTCGTTCCAGGCGTTCGCGGGCGCCCGGTCCTCGACCGCCGAAATCCTCGACCAGCTCTCCGAGACCGATTGGGCCAAAGCCGGCACCCACAATGAGATTGATGGGCCGTATGGCGTCGAGCACTGGCTGCGCATCTATGCCGGCCACGCCCACGACCACGCCGATCAAATCCGCCGCGCCCGCGCCAGCGCCACGAATTCGAGCTAACCCGCGGGTTGCCAAGGCCATCGACGGAGGTTCAGCTCCCACCGGTAACGATGGTACAGCCAGCCGAGTGGCAGCAGCAGCAGCAACCCAAAGAGATAGCCGCCGAGGACGTCCGACGGCCAATGGGCGCCGGTGGAGACACGGCCAAACCCGGTGACGAGGATGAGCACGAAGGCTGCGGCCTGAAGCATCACTACCAGCCACCGGCGGCGGATGATCGCCGGCAGGATGATGATGATCGCGCCAAACAAGAGCATGGCCCCCATCGCGTGGCCGCTGGGAAATCCGAACCCGGGCGCGTCCTCGCTGACGCCGATCTGCTCGATCGTCGGCCGCGGGCTGTTGAGCACGACTTTGAGCGGATTGTTCAGCAGCCGGACCAGCGCCGCCGCCAGCACCAGCAGCGCCTCGGCTTGGAACCGAGTCACGAACAACGCGATGACAATGGCGAGCGAGACCAACGTCGCGGGCAGTCCCTGGCCCAGCCAATTGGTCGCCCGCACCAGGCCATCGAGTCCCGGCCACGTCACGTCCTGAAGTTGAAGCGCGAGCCAGACATCGCCCGGCACCAGCCCGTCCCCGGCCGCTACGCGAGAGATGAATGCGGTCACGATCGCCAGCACCACGAAGCATACAATCACGCCGTCGTTTGCTCCTCCACCGGAATTTCGGGGTCAGCCCGGGCCGACAACGCGAGTTGGTGTAGTGTGCAACACCAAACCTGGTCCATACCCGCGACGGAAACCGGCAACACGGGCGCCGTCGCCGCCACCGTGCCGTATGATAGCCGTCGTGTCCAATGCAACGGTTGCGAGGCGCCGGCGGGATGTGCTAGCGCTGGAACAGAGGCAAAGGAGGACGAGGATGTCTTGGCTCCGACGATCAAGTGGTCTACTGGTGATCTTGTTACTGACCTCGATGCTTGCCGTCGCCGTCCCGGGCGTGCTGGCCCAGGACCGGCTCTCGATCGCCACCGGCGGCACCGGCGGCGTCTACTATCCCTATGGCGGCGGCCTGGCCAACCTGATCTCGAACGAGATTGAAGGGATCGACGTCACGGCCGAAGTCACGCCGGCCTCGGTCGACAACCTCCTGCTCATCGAAAGCCGGGATGCCGATCTCGCCTTCGTCCTCGCCGATACGCTCTATGACGCCGCCCAAGGCACCGGCCCCTTCGAGCAAGCGGTGCCGGTGCAGGCGCTGGCGGTGCTCTACAACAATGTCACCCACATCGTGACCAGTGACGGCGCCGGCATCGACACGGTCGCCGACCTCGCCGGCAAACGGGTCTCGGTCGGCGCTCCCGGCAGCGGCACCGAGGTCATCGCCGACCGCATCCTGACCGCCGCCGGAATCGATCCCCAATCCGGCATCACCCGCGAGCAGCTCGGCGCCGCCGAGTCCGCCGGCGCCATCCGCGACGGCCGGATCGACGCCTACTTCTGGTCCGGCGGCCTGCCCACCGCCTCGGTCACCGACCTCGGGGCAACGCCGAACTTTGATCTGAAGCTGCTGCCGAACGATGACCTAGCGAGCGCGTTGCAAGACGAGTACGGCGAGTTCTACGGCGTCGACACGGTGGCGGGCGGTACCTATCCCGGCCACGACGAGGAGACCGGCGTCATCGTCGTGCCCAACGTCCTGGTCGTGCACGCGGACTTCGACGAGGCGCTGGCCCACGACATTTTGGCGGCGATGTTCGAGAACCAGGACGCCCTGATCCTTTCGCACCCGGAAGCCGAGAATTTGTCGCTGGAATCGGCGGTGGCGAACTCGCCGGTGCCGTTCCACCCCGGCGCCCTCCGGTACTACGAGGAGCAAGGCGTCACGGTCGGCGCCGCCGCCACCCCGGAAGGATAGCCGGCACGCGACCGCGGCATTCGTCGCTGGCGGGGCCTAAGCGGCCACCACCGCTCCAGCCCCGCGCCACCCATCGCCTCCCGCCGGGCCGGTGAGACACCCATGCGCCTCGGCCTGCTCGTGATTCTCGGGCTCTTGGCGGTCATCGCCATCGCGACCCCGGTGCCCCGGCTAACCGTGGTCGACGACACGACCGGCACCGCGGTAGCCTGCCGCTCCCTGGCCCACGGCGAGCGCGTCACCCTCGCCTTTACTCATTCAATGTACGGGGGCGATGTCCACGAGGAGTACATGGTTACCCGCCAGGGGACGCTGCGCCGGGTGGCGATGCGCACCGAACATCCCGCGGCCGCCGACTACTACGCGCACACGGCCAACGTGGTCCGGGAGGGCGAGATGTACCGAATCGAGATCCCGGCGGCCGAATTTGACGAGATCGCCGTGCGGATCGACCAGGTTGGCAAGCCGCGCCTCCTCTTCAGCGACCAAACGCTCGATCTCCTGACCGCGACCGGCAACCAGCACCGGGTCATCATTGGCGCCGGTCTGGGCAACCGGTTCGCGGGAGATACCTGCCGATGAACGACCAGCCGCCAAACCGGGTCCGGCGCGATCCTACTGACCCCGGCAATGACCTCGACGAGGCGTATGTCGGCGACATCATGGGCGAGGACCGGGCCCAGGAGATCATCGAGGAGTACGAGGGCGAGGGGAGCGCCCGCCGTCTGACCGGGCTCTGGGTCTACGCCGCCGGGGCGCTGGCGGTCGGGCTCTCGCTGTACGCCCTGTACGCCACGCGGGCCACGATCCCGGCCCAGATCTACCGCACCAGCTTCCTCGGCCTCGCGCTGGCCCTCACCTTCCTCCGCTTCCCCTTGATCGAGCGCAGCAAGAGCCGGGTGTCGCCGTTCGATGTGTTGCTGGCGCTGCTCAGCCTTGCCGTCACCGCCTATCCGATCCTCGATTTCCAGGAGTTCGTCTACCGCTCGGCCCGCCCGACCGAGCTCGACATCGTGATGGGCGCCCTAACGATCGCCCTCATCCTGGAAGCGACCCGGCGCACCATCGGCTGGATCCTGCCGGTCGTCGCCATCATCCTCTTGCTCTATTGCCACTATGGCTACATCCTGCCCGGCCAATATGGGCACCGCGGCTATGACATCGACCGCATCGTCGGCAACCTTTATATCTCGCTCGAAGGCATCTTCGGCGTCCCGCTCGACGTCGCGGCTACCTTCATCATCCTGTTCACCATCTATGGCGCGGTCTTGGAGTATTCCGGCGCCGGCAAGTTCTTCCTCGATTTTTCGTTCGCGGCCATGGGCGGCAAGCCGAGCGGCGCCGGCCGCACCACCTCGGTCGCCGGCTTCCTGCTCGGCACCGTCTCCGGCAGCGGGGTGGCGACCACGGTCACGCTCGGCACCGTCGCCTGGCCGCTGCTGCGCCGGGCCGGCTACGACCGCGAATCGGGCGGCGCCGTCTTATCAGCGGCCGGGATCGGGGCCATCCTCTCGCCGCCGACGCTGGGCGCCGCCGCCTTCCTGATCGCCGAGTATCTCCGCATCTCCTACCTCGACGTGATCAAGATGGCGACCATCCCCACCATCCTCTATTACATCTCGATCTTCCTGATGGTCGAGCTCGATGCCCGGAAGATGAAGACCCGGGCGGTGACGATCAAGACCGAGCCGCTGCTGGTGATGGTCCGCCGCTACTGGTATCACTTCACCTCGTTGATCGCGATCGTCGTCCTGATGGTGATCGGCTTCACGCCGATGACCGCCGTCTTCTTCGCCATCATCCTCGGCTTCCTACTCAGCTTCCTGCGGCGGGAGACGGCGATCGGGCCGCGGCGGACGCTCAAGGTGCTGGAAGCCGGCGCCAACGGCACCCTGTCCGTGGTCGCCACCTGCGCCACCGCCGGCATCATCGTCGGCGTCTTTACCCTAACCGGACTTGGCCTCAAGATGTCGGACCTGATCGTGGACCTGGCGCGGGGCCAGCTCTTCATGACGGTGGTCCTGACCGCGCTGGCGGTCTGGATCCTGGGCTTGGCGGTGCCGGTAACGGCCTCCTACATCATCGCCGCCGTGATCACCGCCCCGGCCATGATCTCGCTGGGTGTGCCCGAGGTGGCGGCCCACATGTTCATCTTCTACTACGCGGTGCTTTCCGAAGTCTCACCGCCGACCGCCCTGGCCCCGTTCGCCGCCTCCGCCATCACCGGCGGCAACCCGTTCAAGACGATGATGGTCACCTGGAAATACACCCTGCCTGCCTTCGTCGTCCCCTTCATGTTCACGGTCAATAGCGACACCGGGGTCCAACTGCTGGGGATCGGCGACCCGCTCGCGGTCGTCCTCGCCACCGTGACCGCTTGCTTCGCGATCGTCGCCCTGGTTCTCGGCGTCGGCGGCTGGATCATCCAGCCCGCCACCTGGCTGGAGCGCGCCCTGCTGATCCCCGCCGCCGGCCTCCTGCTCTACACCGGAACGGTCCAAGACCTCGCCGGCCTGGCCCTCCTGGCCGCCGCCCTCGCCATCCATGTGGTACGCATTCGTGGCTCGACGCCGACCCTCAGCCCGTCTACCTAATAACCTGGTAGTTCAATCCAATCATGGCCGGAACGGACCCGCTGCCATCGCATGGTGCATCCAGGATACTGACTCCTGCTCTTCTCAACCTTCGTCGATTTCCCACGCCGGCTACGTCAGCCCGAATCGCTGGGCGAGGTCGGCTTTGACCTGGTCCCGCCCAGCGAGGACGATACTAAAGTTATCGACGGACTGAATTGCCATCTGGAGCGTGGGGCTGACCCACTCGATCGCCTGGTGAATATCGGCGTGCTCCTGCTGCAAGGTGGTTCGATACCAGATACCCTCGTGGTGAAAACAGCGATTCCGCAATTTTGCGATCGTTTCGAACCGCTGGGAAATCTGCTGCTGTGAATTCCTGTTCGCGTGCGGAAAGACGATCTTTTGCAGCGCGAAGTTGTTGGGCTGCCAGAGGCGCTGCTCGTACCTTCCGGCCAGCAGCGCAAGCCAAAACCCGAAACTCAAAGCGGCCACGATCTTGCCGGCTACGAGCGGCGGCTTTCGGGCAGCGTATTGGAATGCCTTCCCGAGCTGAATCAACTCGCTCGATTCAAGCACCCCGGGCTGGTAAAACCACATCTCGGTCCCGTACTGAGTGGTGAGCGCCGCGTGAATGCTGTTCCGAAGCGCCAGCTCGACCGCGTGGAGACAGGGAACGAGCGCTTCGATCAAGTCGATATTCCAGAAGTAATTGGTCAGCATTTCGAGATCGCTGCCATTTGCCGACCGATACGCCTCCAACCGGTCTCTTGAGAGCGCGAAGTAGAGATCAGAAACAAATTGGGCAGACAATACGAATCCTTCCTCTCAACGGTCAAACGTCCAAAACATTGACAAAAGCGTTTGCTACAGAGTACGCTATTTCTTGCATACCCCGGGTGTTCCTCTGACTGTCTCCGCCAGGATACAGCCATGATCCCGGGGTTAGATTTTGCCATCGAAACCGCCAATTATGAACGGCCACACCAAGAGACGGGCAACAAGAGCACCATCGATTACGCTCGGGCTATTCGGCTTTCGGCGCTCCTTCAGCCATCTTGTCGTTTGGTCGCGTGTTCGACCGCGGTTTAAGCACTTGACCATTCCGCACGTCACCCTGACACTGTACCCAATCGGTCAGACCAGTCGAGGCACGGCGAAGACAGTCCAGCGGCGGACCATCTTGCCGGCACCAATGGGAGG
>JACCYK010000332.1 GCA_013696525.1 Chloroflexia bacterium | reverse complement strand
GGCGCAGGCGTTGCAGCTACTGCCGATCGAGATATAGAGCATGTCGTCCGGGCCGATCCCGATCGTCGGGCGGCCATGCTGGGCGCCGTCGGGGAGGTCGTCGACGATGACCTCAAGCTCACCGAAGGTGCCGTCATCGAGCACATCGGCCACCCAGACGTCATGCTCGCCCGCCAGGTAGACGCGTCCCTCATGGAGCAGGATGCCATGGACGACGTGGAGGTCCGAGGCGACGACCTCGGTCTCGTCGGCGACGCCGTCACCATCGGTATCGCGCAACCCGGTGACGGTGTTCGCCGCCGGTTGGGTCAAATAGATGTGCCGTCCGGCCCGGTGGCCAGCATCCGTGGGCCGTTGAGCCCTTGGGCAAAAACGCTAACCGCAAACCCCTCGGGCGCCTCCAGGAGACCGAGCATATCATCGGTGAACGGGAGCTGCTCCGGCGCCAGCGTGCTGCTCTCGGCCGAGGCTTGAGGCGAGGCATCCGATATCGGCGCGGCGGCCGGTTCGGCCACGACGCCGCAGGCGTACCGGCCACCGCTATTGCCAGCCGGTTGCGAGACGAGATCGTCCTCACCGAGGTGGATGATGATCGCCGTGCCGTCACTGTCGAAGGCAGAGGTTGATCCCTCACCAAGGGTGAAGGTGTCGACCGTCAGCTCGGCCTGGCCGGTGCCGTCTTCGCCGGCGGTCAGATTGCCGAAGTCGCCGGCGTGACGCGCTTCGGCCTCCGGCCCACCGTGCGGGGCGCCGGTCGGGTTCCAGTGCGGCCCGGCGGTGGCGAACGGCTCCAGGCCGCTGGGATCACACATCCCCATCGCGTGCAGGTGCCAGCCATGCTCGCCCGGCGCCAACCCGTCGACGGTGATGGCAACGGTGACGCCATCCGCGCCTTCGGTAAAGGTGGCAACGCCGACGCCCTCGTTCTCGGCGTTGGTCAGCGAGACCTCGAGCGGCGTGGCGCCATCCGGGGCCGGGGTCGCCTCCTGGGCGGTGCCCGCCAGCGGCACGGACGCGAAGATCGCGGTGAGGGCAACCAGCACCGCGAGCGTCAGCGAGTAAACGGTTCGGCCGGGTCTCATCGAGGCTCCTCTCTCCGTGAGCTCTGGTGGCTCACGGCGCTCGGGGAACGGGACACACGCCACCCGGCGGTACGCGCGGGCCCGCCACGGCTCTATAGCCGTTGCCCGGCGGCGCTCGGGTGCAGTGCCGGAAATACGCATGGATGAGGCTAGGCGCCCCTCATTAATGAAGCCTAGGCAACAGCAAGAGGGTCGCGATCAATCCTTGACGTGCAACCCTCGCGGGAAGTCGCAGAAGGGTTGGGCGCCGGTGTCGGTGACGCGGAAGCATTCACTGATTTCGAGGCCCCAATCGTCGAGCCAGATGCCGAGGATCAGGTGCAGCGTCATGTTCGGTTCCAGGATCGTGGTGTCACCGGGCCGCAGGCTGATCGTGTGTTCCCCCCAGTCGGGCGGGTAGTTGAGGCCGACCGAGTAGCCGATCCGGCTCTCCTTGCTGACGCCGCCCCTGGCCGCGACCCGGCGCCAGACGGCCTCGACCCCCTCCGCCGTGGTGCCGGGCATGGCGGCATCGAGCGCCGCCTGCAACCCTTCCCGCACGACCGCCTCGGTCTGGCGCAGCTTGGCCGGGGGGCGGCCCAGATACAGGGTGCGCGCCATCGGGCAGTGGTACCGGTGACGGCACCCGGCCAGCTCCAGGATGGTTGGCTCGCCGCTGACGAACGGGGCATCGGTCCAGGTCAGGTGCGGGGTCGAGGTGCCGATCCCGGTCGGGATTAAGGGCACGAAGGCGGCGTAGTCCCCGCCATACTCGGGCGTGCCCCGGATCTGGGCGGCGGCGATCGCGGCGACCGCGTCGCACTGCCGGACGCCGGGGGCGATGGCGTCGTAGGCGGCCGCCATCGTGGCTTCGACGATCCGCGCCGCTTGCTCCATGTAGCTAAGCTCGGCCTCGCTTTTGACGGCGCGCACCCAGTTCACCAGCAGGTTGGCATCAACAAAGGCCGCCTCCGGCAGCCCCCGTTCCAGCGCCGCCCGCGCTGCCGGCGAGAAGTAGTAGGCGTCTTGCTCGGTGCCGACGCGGCCCCGGCCGTAGCCGTGGCGGCGTAGCTCGTCGGCGATCCAGTCGAACGGATGCAGATCACGAGCCTGGACGTAGTGATCGGGATAGCCCAAGATGCGGGCGGCGGGGAGGAAAGAGGTGCGCAATCCGCCGTTGCGATCCATCCCGCGGACGATGACGAGGGGGTCGTCCCCGGTGCCCGGCACGACGACGCATTGCGGCGTGTAGAAGGACCAGCCGTCGTAGCCGGTGAGGTAGTTCATGTTCGCCGGATCGCTCACGATGAGCAGATCGAGCCCGGCTTCCGCCATCCGCTGGCGGGTCCGCGCGATTCGCGTCCGATACTCGTCCCCCGTAAATGACGGCACCGCGCCCCTCCCCATGTTTTCGGCACGTTGCGGCGATGGCTCGCGACACGCTCGACCGTGGCGACACGGCACGCCAGCGTCGCAAGCCTAGCAAATCACGGCCTCCGAGTCTCGACGAATGGAATCGCGCGAGGACGGGAGATGGACGGAGTGGGGAGAGGAGTTTGGGCACCCCAAGGGGTGCGCCGGAGCGGCTAGTGTTGGGCGTGACCCGCGACCGTGGTCCCCGTGAGATCGGAGCCAACGGCGGACCTCTTGTCCCCAGGGATCATCGACTCGTTGTTCGGGCCGGCGTTCGGTTGCCCCGGCGACCGCTGATCGCGGCTGGAGCGCTTCCGCTTCCGGGTTGAGGTCCGCGCTTTCTTGTCGGCCCCGGCAGGTCGCCGCTTGCGCTCCGGCCGCTCGGTGGAGGTGCGCCGCGGGTCCGGTTTGCCCTCGGTCTTCCGTTCGACGCGACGCTGCCGCCCGCTCGCTGCTTTCGTCTTTGGCTTAGCCCGCTCCTTGGTGGAGCCGCTCGCGACCGCGCCTTCGACCGAGATCAGCATGCGTTCAATCGTGGCCCCCGTCCCACCGGGCAGTCGGCCCGAGTCCGTCAGATCCACCGGCACCAGGGTGACCGCGATCTTTTTCCCGCCGGCGGCGGCTACCGCATTGGTGATGTCGTAGCTCATCGTTGCGGTATGGCCGCCGTGGTCCGATGGTTGCGGGCCAAACAGCCCAATCAGGCCGACATAGGACGGATCGTTCGCGCTCGGCCGCTCCTGCTTGGCGCCCACGTGGACGTGGTACATCACGCCGCGGACGCCGCCCCCGGCAACGCCCTCCAGGGTCAGGGTGGTCCGAGGCAGCGACTCCCGGTCCGCGGCGCTGAACGCCGTCGCCGCCTCAGCCCGGAGCGATATCGCCACGGTGGCGGGCCGCGGACCGAGCGACAGGCCGTCCCCTTTCGCGGTGGCGCCGACCGCGGTGGATTTGACGACTGGCCGGGATGAGTCTTTGGCAGCGGCGAAGGACGTGCCCCCGGCCGGCTGATCATCGTAGCGGTAATCAAGCTGCTCGACGGTGTCCAGGATTTCAACCCCGGTCATCTGGACCGGGTTGCCCCCTTCATCGTAGAAGGTGAAGGACGTGCCCATGAACTCGGCATCGCCAGTGGGGTTGGCCCGGCCGTCTCCTTGCCGAAGCCATTTTTCCCACAGGTGATCGATATTCGCATGGTGGAGCCAGGACACGGGATCGAGGGCGGCGGTTTCCACTTCGGCCCTGTAGCCGCCGATCCAGAGATGGACGGGATTGTGGGGCGTTTGCTCGAGCAACCCGCTGGCGTGGGATGCACCACCGCGGCCGCCAAAGCTCGTGCCTTGGCCGGTATGCGTGAAGTTCAGGGCCGCCATCGCGTCGGTGGTATCGAAGATAGACGTGTTGCTCGGTTGCTGACCGTCGTTGACGGTGTCCGACCGCTGGGACACATAGAGCGGATTGCCTTTCGTCCGGAACTGGATGGGCAGGATGCGCTTCGCGGCCGTGGAATAGTTCCAATAGGGGAGCGCAAACGCCTCATCTCCCACGGCATCGCGCAGAATGCGCTCGAACCAGTAGAGATACATCCGGTGCCAAGAAAGGAAATGCAGCGTGTTGTGCTTACAGTTGTCCTGGTGAATGCTCGCCTGAAACGCCCAGCTCCGGGGGTCGTTGGCTGCCCGCTGCTGCATCCTGTCAACACCTTGGCCAAGCGCCTGGAGCGCCGTCCCGGAGAGGGAATGCAGATCGCGCCGGACCGGCGTCCCGGCCGGCGGTGGGGGCTGGGGTGTCCGGC
>JACCYK010000314.1 GCA_013696525.1 Chloroflexia bacterium | reverse complement strand
CGCACCATCCCCGGCGTGGAGACGGTCATCGATGGTCGCTATGCCCGAACCATCGCCCTCGATGGCGAACCGGGAATGCTCGTGGTTGAAGCCGGCGCCAGGCAATCGCTCCAGGTGACGGTGCGGTTCCCGCGGCTGGCGGCCCTGCCCCGGATCATCGCCCGCGTCCGCCGGGTGTTCGATCTGGCCGCCAACCCGGCCCTGATCGGGGCCCACCTGGCCGAAGACCGGCTGTTGGCGCCGCTCGTCGCCGCCCGCCCCGGTTTGCGGGTGCCCGGTACCTGGGACAACTTCGAGCTGGCGGTCCGGGCCATCCTCGGCCAGCAAATTACCGTCGCCGGCGCTACCAGGCTCTCGGGCATCATCGTCGCCAATTTTGGTACCCTGCTTGACGATCCACATGCCCAGGCGCTGGGCCTGAGCCATCAGTTCCCGACCCCGGCCCAACTTGCCGGCGCCGACATTGCCGGTTTGGGGCTGAT
The DNA here is from genome assembly GCA_013696525.1 of Chloroflexia bacterium. Lineage (GTDB taxonomy): Bacteria > Chloroflexota > Chloroflexia > Thermomicrobiales > UBA6265 > JACCYK01. Next base: position 4,888 of record JACCYK010000314.1, on the reverse strand, counting down.
GCCGGGGGCGCGGGCACGGGCCCTGTTGTCGCTGGCCCAAGCGGTCGCCGCCGATCCTGCCCTCTTCGGCCCGTACCGTGATCTGGCGAGCACTATCGCCCACCTCCGGTCGCTGCCGGGGATTGGGGAATGGACCGCGCAGTACATCGCCCTGCGCGCCCTGCGCGAGACCGACGCCTTTCCGGCGGCGGACGTCGGCCTGCTCCGGGCGATGGAGGTTGCATTCGGGCACCGGCCATCCCCCGCCGCCTTGCTGGTCCGGGCCGAATCCTGGCGACCGTGGCGGGCTTATGCGGCGCTCCATCTCTGGGCCTCGCTCCCGGTCGCGCCGGCAGTCATCCGTCAGGAGCGACCCGATGACCAACGCGCCGCCTAACCGCCTGCTGCTCGACCGGCTGGCGACCCCGCTCGGCCCGATGCTGGCCGTCGTCGACGAGACGGGTGTCCTGTGGGGACTCTGGTTTACTGATGACGAGAGTGAGCCGAAATTTCTTCGATCCCTTCGCCACCGCCATGGCGAGCCGCACATGGCAAATGATGCCGCGTTGGCTACCGTCCGCCAGACGTTGGGCCGGTATTTCGCCGGCGAGATTGCCGTCCTCCGCGAAATCCCCTGGTCCGCCGCCGGCACCCCGTTCCAGCAAACCGTCTGGGCGGCGCTGACGAGGATTCCGGCCGGCGCCACCGTGAGCTACAGCGCCCTCGCCGCCATGATCGGCACGCCCAAAGCAGTCCGCGCGGTGGGGACGGCGAACGGCGCCAACCCGATCTCGATCGTGGTGCCCTGTCACCGCGTCATCGGTGCCAACCGCGCCCTGACCGGCTATGGCGGCGGCCTGGCCCGCAAACGCTGGCTGCTCGCCCACGAAGGGGTCCTGCTGCCAGAGCCACCCCCCTTCCCGTGATCCACGCGGCGGCCCAATCCGACATGCTGGCGCCGTGGCGATCATCAGATGCCATCGTCCCGTCGATCCGGCGTCGCGAGGCGCGAGGACGATGGGACGCCGCGTCCTCGCGCGGTTTGCTCATCATGCAGCAGATCGCGTTGACGCTCCGTTGGGGGCCGGATAAGATCGCGCCCAACATGAGGAGAGGGGCCTGATGGTGGTCGTGGCTGAACCCCGTCCGCAAACGTCCACGGAACGTGCCGCGCAATTACGCTGCATCGACACCGACATCCACAATGACTTGGCGAGCTATGAGGAGCTTCGGCCATACCTGGCCGACGAGTGGCATCCCTGGCTCGACAGTGACAGTGCCGATGGCGCTCGCCGGTACTATGCCAATATGGGATCGGGCCGGATGGACGACGCGGTGCGGGAAGAGGACGACCTCTGCGCCGGCGATCCCGATTGGGTCATCCAGCAACTGATGACCCGCTACCGGATCGATATCGGCGTTCTCACCGGCAGCGCCTTCCCGCTTGGAATTCAGCCCAACCACCGTCTCGCGGCGGCGATCGCCAGCGCCTACAACGACTGGCTGCTCGACACCTGGGTCCGACCCCATCCCTGCTTCAAAGGCTCGCTCGTGGTCACCGCCCAGGCGCCGGAAGCGGCGGCGCGCGAGATCCGACGGCTGGGCGACGATCCCGGCATGGTCCAGGTGCTGATGCCGAGCGCGGCCCGCATCCCCTATGGGCAGGAGTTCTACTGGCCGATGTACGCCGCGGCGGCGGAGCTCGACCTGCCGGTGGCGATCCACGTTGGGGCCGAGGGGGTCGGCATCGCCAACGCCCCGACCAGCGTCGGCTACCCATCAACCTATCTCGAGTATCACACCGATCATTCGCTGACGATGATGGCCCACTGCGTCAGCCTGGTCACCAACGGCGCCTTCGAGGCGTTCCCCAGTTTGAAATTCGCCTTCATCGAAGGGGGTGTCTGCTGGGCGCCGCACGTCATGTGGCGACTCGACCGCGCCTATCCCCGGTTCAAGGCGGAAGCCCCATTCTTGAAGCGGCTGCCCAGCGAGTACATCCTTGACCATTGCTACTTCAGCACCCAGCCGATCGAGGAGCCGGATGACGACGAGCACTTGCTCCGGATGCTCGACATGCTGCAAGCGGAACGGACCGTCATCTTCGCCAGCGATTACCCGCATTGGGATTTTGATAATCCGCTGGCGGCGCTGAACTTTATTCCACGGGAACGGGGTGAGCTGAAACGCCGGATCTTCGTCGACAACGCCCTGGCGATGTACGGCCCGCGCCTGCTCGCGACGAGCTGAGGCGACGGATGACCACCCAAACCAGGACCGCACCCCGGCCGCCGGTAAGCCCGCTTCGACTCGGGACGATCGATGTCGATCTCCATCATCAGATCGCCGATTGGAGCGCGATCGCGCCCTTTGTACCAGCGGGGTTGCGGCACCGCTTCACCCGCAAAGGGGGGCCGCCGATGGCGCGGCATGGCTTCACGCTGGTCGGGCCGTCGCCGGTGCCGGAACCGCTGGCCGCGACCGACCCGGCGCGGGTCCGCGACAGCTACCTGGCGCCCCACGGAATCGATCTCGCGATCCTGACCGGGACCATCTTCAGCCTCGGCGTCCAGCCGAACCCCGATCTGGCGGCCGCCCTGGCCCGCGGCGTCAACGACTGGACCCTGGAAACCTGGGTCCGGCCGTTTGCGTGCTTCAAGGGGTCGATCCTGGTGGCGCCGCAGGATCCGACGGCGGCGGTGGCGGAGATCGACCGCCTGGGGCCGGATCCGGGCATGGTCCAGGTGCTGCTCGGCAGCGCCAGCGAGGCGCCGCTGGGACGTCGCGCCTTCCACCCGATCTACGCGGCCTGTGCTCGGCACGGTCTGCCGCTGGCCCTCCATGCCGGCGGCGAAGGGGCGGGGATGTCGCCCCCGGCGACGGCGGTCGGGCACCCGGCCTCGACCTTCGAGTGGTATGGCTCCTTGCCCCAAGCCTCCATGGCGCACCTGATGAGCATGGTCACGGAAGGGGTGTTCGAGCGATTTCCGACGCTCAAGGTGGTGCTCTACGAGGCGGGCATCTTCTGGCTGCCACATCTGATGTGGCGGTTTGACAAGAACTGGAAGGCGCAACGGGCGGAGACGCCATGGCTCACGGAGCCGCCCAGCGCCTACCTTCGCCGCCATCTCCACCTCACCAGCTACCCGCTGGAACTGCCGCCGGCAGCCAGCATCATGGCCGACATGCTCGAATTGGTGGGGGCCGAGCGCACCTTGCTCTTTGGCAGCGCCTATCCAGACTGGGAGTTCGGGGATCCGTTCGCGATGCTGGCCGACATGCCGGATGATTTGCGAACGCGGGTGCTGGCCGACAATGCGCGGTCGGTGTATAGCGAGCGGTTGGGAGCGGCGCATTAACACGCGATCGCGCGGGATGTCCCGCGCGAGGGATGGCCCGCCCGTGGCGTGTTCCGGCACACATCAGAGGAGTATGCAAGCATGACTCGCCACATCGTCGCCCGGGTCGAGGAGATCCCGGCTGGCGGTCGCAAGATCGTCCGCATCGACGGGCGCGAGATCGGGATTTTCAACCTGGACGGCGACTACTACGCCTTACGCAACTCCTGCCCGCATCAGGCGGCCCGGGTGTGCCTCGGTCAGGTCGTCGGCACGGCGTTACCATCGGACGTGTATGAGTTCAAATACGGGCGGGAGGGCCGGATTTTGCGCTGTCCCTGGCATGAGTGGGAATACGACATTGCCACCGGCGAATCGGTGTTCGATCCCGCGGTCCGGATCAAGACCTACCCGGTCGAGGTGGCGGATGGCGAGATCGTGGTCACGGTCTCCTGACGGCGCCGCCCGACCGCGATGGAGATCACGATCCAGTACAACGTCGAGCGCGGGTTTGAAGCGCCGGCCCTGGCCTTCGCCCGCCGCCTCTTCGCCGTCTATGACGAGGCGATCACCTCGCTGGCGCTAGCGCCGGCGACCGCGGACGATCTGGCGGTCTACCTGGACGGCCAGCTAGTCCATTCGACCAGCGAAACTGGGCGACTCCCGAAGCTGGCGGATATCGAAGGCGCCTCGTCGGAGCCTTGATGATGTCCGTCCGGCGCCGATGAAGCGACACCCGGCCGGGCGATGCCCCGGCGCGGCCTACGCTTGGCCACTTGCACCACGACTTCGCGTGCCATAGACTGGAGTTGGTACAAATGTTCTTATTCAAGGAGGTCGGGCCAGATGGGCAACTCCGAGTTCTACAATACACCTGAGCAGCAATCGATTCTCAAGACGAAGCTGGTGGCCAAGTATTTTGGCGCATGGTCACAGATTATGCTCGCGCAATCGTCGGGACCTATCGCGTACATAGACCTCTTCGCCGGTCCTGGTAAGTTTGACGACGGTCTCGCATCCACTCCTCTCTGGATTTTGAACCACGCCATCAGAGACGACAAGCTGTGCTCTCGGCTGATCACGGTGTTCAACGACAAGGAAGCCAAATACGTGGCGCAGTTGCAGGCAGAGATTGATGTTCTTCCGGGGATCGAGAAGCTAGCATATCGACCGTGCGTGTCGAATGCCGCCGTTGGGAATGAGTTGGTTGATATCCTTCGCGAAAAGAGCCTGCTCCCAACCCTGTTCTTCATCGACCCTTGGGGATACAAGGGGCTCTCACTAGATCTAATCGGTCATGGCATAAAGAGTTGGGGTTGCGACTGCATCTTCTTCTTCAACTACAACCGCATCAACCCAGGAATCAACAACCGCTATGTGGTCGAGCGGATGAACGATATCTTTGGCTCCGTGCGAGCTGAGCAGCTTCGAGAAAAGGTGCAAGGCCTTTCTCCTGAGGAGCGACAGGTTACGATTATCAACGTGCTCTCTGATGGTGCATCCGGCAAGAGGGTTGTAGCATGGCGGCTCGCGAGAGGAGGCCCTCGTGCAGCCGCCCCTGACCCTGCGCC
>JACCYK010000087.1 GCA_013696525.1 Chloroflexia bacterium | reverse complement strand
GCTACACGCTCTCGGCCCTGGAGCGGTGGGGAATCCCCACCTTGAACAGCGCCGAGGCGGTCCGGCTTTGCGATGACAAGGCGCAGAACAGCCTGGTCCTGAAAGCGGCCGGGGTGCCGACGCCGCGCACCCTGCTTGCCTACTCCATCGAGTCGGCCCTGGAGGCTTGCGAGATGGTCGGCTATCCGGCCGTGCTGAAGCCGGTAACCGGGTCGTGGGGCCGTCTGCTGGCGAAGGCCAACGGGCCGGCGCAGGCCAGGACGATCCTGGAGCAGAAGCTGGCGCTGGGCTCCTTCCATCACTCGATCATCTACGTCCAGGAGTTCATCGAGAAGCCGGATCGTGACATTCGCGCTTATGTCGTTGGTGATAAGGTGCTGGCGGCCTCGTATCGCACGGCGAAGCATTGGGTGACGAACGCGGCGCGGGGGGCGGTATCGGTCCCCTGCCCGATCACGCCGGAGATCGAGGAGCTGGCGCTACGCTCCTGTCATGCCGTCGGGGCGCGGCTCGCCGGGGTCGATCTGATCGAAGCCGTCGATGGCCTACAGATCGTGGAGGTCAATTCGGGCGGCGAATTCAGCGGCCTGATGACCACCACCGACATCGATATCGCGGCCGAGATCGTGGCCGAAACGGTGCGGATCGCGGCGCGGTCTTCCCCATCGTATCGTCACGTGGGTATGAGGTAAGTAGGTGGACCAGGCACTCACCGTCGGCATCCTGCTCTCGCGGGTCCGGATCGAGGAAAAAATGCTCCTGGCGGAGCTAGAGAAGCGTGGAGCAACGGTGGTCCGCTTCGATGACCGGGTCTTCACGCTCGATCTGGCGGCACCGCCGCCGGAGATGCTGGCCTGTGATGTGATGCTGGAACGCTGCATCAACCACTTGCGGGCGCTCTATACGCTGAAAATGCTGGGCGATTGGGGCATTCCCGTCGTCAACACGTATGAGGTGGCCAACATTTGCGGGGACAAAATCCTGACCTCGGCGGCGCTGGCGAAATTCGGGGTGCCGATGCCGCGGACGATCGTCGCCTATACCCCGGAGTCGGCGCTCGCCGCCTGCGAGGCGCTCGGCTACCCGGTGGTGATGAAGCCGGCGGTCGGCTCCTGGGGCCGGTTGCTGGCACGAGTGACCGATCGCGACGCGGCGGAGGCGCTGCTGGAGCACAAGGTCACGCTCGGCTCCTTCCACCACGGCGCCTTCTACATCCAAGAGTTCGTCGAGAAACCCGGCCGCGACATCCGCTCCTTCGTCGTCGGCGGCGAGACGATCTGCGCCATTTATCGCGATTCCTCGCACTGGATCACGAACACGGCGCGGGGCGGGGTGGCGAGCAATTGCCCGGTGACGGCAGAAATCGACGCCCTCTCGACGGCGTCGGCCGCGGCGGTCGGCGGCGGGGTGGTCGCGGTCGATTTGCTGGAGAGTGAGCGCGGCCTGCTGGTGAACGAGGTTAACTACACGATGGAGTTCCGCAACAGCATCGACACCACCGGGGTCGATATTCCGGGGAAAATCATCGAGTACGTGATGGGGGTCGGAATGGAGCAGCGGGCTCGCACGCGCGGCATCCCGGCCGAGCCCGAGCCGGCGGTGGCGGCCGCGCGGTGATACGTGTCGGCCCGCAAGCGCGGGGCTAAACCCCCGCGCTGAAATCACAAGACCCAGAGGATAGCCCGGCTGAAGCCGGCTGATTCCAAGCCGCGATGGATGTCCCGGTCCAATTGGGAGGTAGCGATGATGGATGTTTCAGTAGTGGGAGGAAGTGGGTACGCGGGAGGTGAGTTGGTGCGGCTCTTGCTCGATCATCCGCGGGCGGAACTCAAGCAGGTCACGTCGGAGCGGGCGGCTGGGAAGTTCGTGCGGTCAATCCATCCCAATTTGCGGAAGAAGACCGACCTGAAGTTTTCCAGCGTCGAGAAGTTGGATCCGGTCGAAGTCCTCTTTGTTGCGCTGCCGCATGGGGTGGCGATGGGCAAGATGACTGAATTGCGGCGAAAGTCCGGGGTCGTGATCGATCTGAGCGCCGATTTCCGACTCCGCGACCCGGCCGGCTACCCGAAGTGGTATGGGCACGACCACACCGAGCCGGGCTTGCTGGCCGATTTCGTGTACGGCATTCCGGAGCTGCACCGGGAGGAGATCGCCACCGCGAACGCTATTTCCAGCGCCGGCTGCATGGCGACGTCCACCATCCTGGGGCTCTACCCGCTCTACCAGGCCGGGGTGGTCGACCTGGGCCGGCCGCGTCGACGCATCGCAGCCGCCATCCACCGCGCCGGCAGCGGGATCGTGCTGGGGACGGTTGGCGTGTTGGCGGGCAGCGCCCAGGAGTACCGCTACCTTGGCA
>JACCYK010000292.1 GCA_013696525.1 Chloroflexia bacterium | reverse complement strand
ATCGTATGATGGCTGTCATCGGCATCCGCCAGGCAACGACGAGGGAGACAACAACCATGGCGACGACGATCCCGGCAACCCGATCCGCCGCCACCGCGACCCGGCGTTACCCGATCTTCCTGGCCGGCGAGTGGGTCGAATCGGACGAGCCAGTCGAGATCATCAATCCATTCGACGGGTCCGTGGTGGGCGTGACGTTCAACGCCAGCCACGAGCAGCTCGAGCGGGCCATATCAGCGGCGGAAGCAGCGTTCAAGATCACCAGCACCATGCCGACCTACGACCGGGCGGCCCTGCTCGACCGGATCGCGACCGGATTGGCGACCCGGCGTGATGAAATTGTCCGGATGATCGCAATGGAGGCCGGGAAGCCGGTCCGCGAGGCGGAAACCGAAGTCGATCGCGGCGTGTTTACGATTCGCACCGCCGCCGAGGAAACCAAACGGATCGACGGCGAGGTGATTCCGCTCGACCTGCTGGCGTCCTCAAAGGGCCGGTTCGGCATTGTCCGGCGGTTTCCGATCGGCCCGATCGCCGGCATTTCGCCGTTCAACTTCCCGCTCAACCTGGCGCTCCACAAGCTGGCCCCGGCGATCGCGTCGGGCAATCCCATCGTGCTCAAACCGCCGTCCAAGGACCCGTTGACGATGCTGCTCGTGGCCGAAATCCTCGAGCAAGCGGGCGTGCCGAAGGGTGCGGTCAGCATTCTGCCGATGAGCCGCGCGGTGGGCGACCGGCTGGTGGAAGATGACCGCTTCAAGCTCCTTTCCTTCACCGGCTCCCCGGACGTCGGCTGGAACATGAAGCAACGAGCCGGGCTGAAAAAGGTCGTCCTCGAGCTTGGCGGCAACGCCGGCGTGATCGTCGATCGCGACGCCGATCTCGATTTCGCGGTCAATCGCGTCAAGTTTGGCGCCTTCGCCTACGCCGGCCAGGTCTGCATCTCGGTCCAGCGCGTCTTCATCCATGAGGACGTCTACGACACGTTTCGCGATGCCTTGGTTGAGCAGGTGAAAACAGTCAAAATGGGAGATCCGCTCGACCACGCGACCGAGTTGGGACCGATGATCGACGACAAAGCGGCCGGCCGCACCCGGCGCTGGATCGACGAGGCGGTGGTCGAGGGTGCCCGCGTCTTGACCGGTGGCACCGCCGAGGGTCGATTCTTCTCCCCCACGGTGATCGAAAATGCGACACCGGAGAGTTTCGTCTGTTCGCGTGAGGCATTCGCGCCACTGGTCACGATCTTCCCGGTCGCTTCCTTCGGCGAGGCGATCACGCGGGTCAATGATTCCGAGTACGGGCTTCAGGCGGGCGTCTTCACCAATCGGCTAGAGCATGCCCTGGCCGCCTTCGAAGCGCTTCAGGTGGGCGGCGTCATCATCAACGACGTCCCGACCTATCGCATCGACCATATGCCGTATGGCGGCGTCAAATCGTCCGGTCTCAGCAGGGAAGGCGTGCGCTACACGATCGAGGACATGACCGAGCCGCGGCTGATGGTTATCAACCGGCTGGAGAGCCAGGCGGTCAGCCTCGGTTAGCCCGGTATCGAGTGGAGGAACCATGCCAACCGCCCCGCCACCGGGACGACCCATCGAGGACGAGGATCTATTTCGGATCAAGCTTGTCAGCGACCCTCGCCTTTCGCCAGATGGGAGCCGCGTTGCCTACGTCGTGACCACGCTCGACAAGGACGCCGACGATTACTTCGCCGCGATCTGGCTCGTGCCGCGCCAAGGCGGCGACGCGATTAAGCTCACGGCGGGCACGGCCCGTGACACGACCCCCCGCTGGTCGCCGGACGGCAGCGCGATCGCCTTCGTCTCGAATCGGGCTCCCACCATCCCGCCCGACCAACCGGCAGCCGACGGTGACAAGCCACCAAAGCCGCAATCCTCCAGGTCGCTGAATCAGATCTGGCAAATCTCGGTTGACGGCGGCGAAGCGTCACAGCTCACCCATCGCGCGTATGGCGCGGCGGACCCGGCGTGGTCGCCGGACGGGACGATGATCGCCTTCCTGGCGCTGGCCGAGCCGGCGGACGACGCGGAGCGTCAGTGGACGCCGGAGCCGCCGAAACCGGTGGCGGACGAGCGCATCATCGAGCGCCTCCGGTATCGGTTTGACGGCCGTGGCTTCTTCGCCCATCGCTACCAGCAGGTCTGGACCGTCCCGGCGACGGGAGGCGAGCCGAAACTGCTGACCGGCGGCGACACCGACGCCGATCAGATCGCCTGGTCCCCGGATGGCAGCCGGATCGCTTTCGTCAGCAACCGGAGCGAAGGGCGCCAGGTCAACAGCGTCTCCGCCATCTACACGGTTCCTGCCCGCGGCGGTGAGATTCGTTCGGTGATCGAACGTGACGCCCGCTTCAGCTCCCCCGCCTGGTCGCCGGACGGCACGCGACTTGCCTTCCTCGGCCACCTGGAATCATTCGTTAATGGCCGAAACGACAACCTCTGGACGGTGGCGGCGGCCGGCGGTGAGCCGACCAACCATTCGGCGGCGTTCGATCGCTCGCTGGAAGACGCCGGGATGAGCGATGTCTTCGTCGGCTCCGATCAGCGCCCGATCTGGGCGCCAGACGGTACATCCGTGCGCGTGCTGGCCTCTGATCAGGGCATGACACACATCTATCGGGTCAGCCTCGATGACAACAAAGTCTCGCCGGTAACCAGTGGCGATGCTCGGGTCACGGCCTTCGATCTGACACCGGACGGTGTCTCGCTGGTCTACGTCATGGGTGACGCGACGCACCCGTTTGAACTGTTTTGCGCCCGCGCCACCGGGCGCGACAAACGCCAGCTCTCGGACCACAACCGGGAGTTCCTGGCCGAGGTGGCGCTCAGTCCCGCCCAAGAGCTGCGGTTCCAGAGCCAGACGGGCGACCTCGAGGTCCAAGGCTGGGTGATCAAGCCGCCGGACTTCAAGGA
>JACCYK010000212.1 GCA_013696525.1 Chloroflexia bacterium | reverse complement strand
GCCATGTACGAGGCCAGCGCGGCCGCCGCCGGCGCCCCTGGCGACGGCGACTTCGGCGCCAACGGCGCCGACGCTCAGAGCGCCGGTGGGGCCCAGCCGGAGGACGAGGCGACGGTCGAAGGCGAGTTCCGCGAAGTCGGCTCCGACCGATAACTGAACGACCATAGCAAAGCGTGACAGAGGGGACGGCCGATCCGGGCCGTTCCCTTTGTCGCGCTTTGACCATCGACGCTGATCAGCCCACGCGCGTGGCGGTTACCGGGTCTCGTTCCGCTTCAGCGGGAGGGCGTTCTATCATCGCGATGAGCTCGTCGCCTTCGCCGACGATTGTCGCCGGGGAGTCGCCATCCCGGCGGCCGAGCGTGAGCTCGCTCGCGTAGCTATCCCCATAGGCGTCGAGCAAGTGTCGAACGACGGCCAGCGCTTCGCTGGCGGTGTCGAACGCCCCGATGATGTTTCCTGACTCAATATTCCACAGCTCAAATGATCCGTCCATTCAGTTACTCCCTAACGGGAACGATGCTGACGACGAAGGCGAGAAGCTCGTCCGGATCTCCCCAGAGTGTGTAATGGCCCGGATTACGCGAAAACGTTCGTTGCCATCGAATCGGTCCCGCCGGCTGGTCGGGAATCCGCATTTCGGCGATATAGCTGCCGAGACGAGGAAACTCGCGTGCTTGCCGGCGTGATTGCGCTTCCGTCTCGTGAACCGACAACCCATCCCATACCTGGCGAAGTTCGTCGGGGCTTCCAGGACGAGGCTCTCTTTGTCGCGCCTGGTTCGAGAGAAAGTCCCGGTGCGTCGGCGGGTTGGTTCGCGCGATTCGATAAAACGCGCGAGCCATTGGCTTGGCATCCTCCCCCGTCGTCGCGACGAGCATATCATGCGCGCCGGCCTGGTGACTGGAAAGGCGGTTATATCGCCCATGTGTCCATCATGTCCGCATGAGTGGATATGCTACGATGCACCTATGAAACGCACCACTGTCCTACTGCCGGATGATCTCGCCTACTTGCTCGACCGGGAACGCCGCCGCCGCGGGGTCTCGATGGCGGCGATCGTGCGGGAGGCGATCGCCGCGCATTTCAATATTACGGGGGAGCCGCGACAGCTTCCCTTTGCGGCCTTGGGGCACAGTGGCCTGCCCGACCTTGGGGCGAATGATGAGTACTACTTTGGATCAGGCGTGGGGCTCAGAGGAGTTTTTTGAGCGAACAATGGGACGCTCCCGCACGCCGCGGGAGAAGGCCGCGGCGCGGGAGCATTACCCTATCTGGAAACCTGACACCGCGGAGGTGGATTCGAAGAACGCCACGCTCGTACGTGACAACGAGCTTGATGAAGCCAGAGTAGGTGACTAACGGGTGCTGGCGATAGTCGACACTCGTTCACTCGTTGCCGCGGCGGACGATCGCGATCCAGACCATCAAGCTGCAACCAATGTGCTTTTCCGATCGGGCCTTATCCTGACCGTTCCGGCGATGGTTGTCGCTGAGGCTACGTATTTAATCGCCGAGAGGTTTGGCGCTGTAGTTGAGGCGCGGTTTCTCGCGGGCATGACCGCCTTCGAAGTCGAAGCGCCGCCGCGAGAAGACTGGGCACGCATCTCGGACCTGGTCTACCAGTATCGGGACTTCCCGCTCGGCGGCACTGACGCTTCCATCGTAGCACTTGCCGAACGATTGAACACCGACCTCATCATCACCCTCGACCGCCGGCATTTCGCCGCGGTCCGGCCGCGTCATGTCTCCACGTTTCACATCTTGCCGGAGTAGCGGTCCATCTGATCCAGCGGTCAGTCGCCGACCGGCTGGGCCGGGAGATCCAGCAGGCGCCGGGTCTGGGCCGGGGTGGCGACCGGGCGGCCGAGCTCGCCGGCGATGCGGACCAAGCGCTCGACGAGTTGGGCGTTGCTCGTGGCCAGCTCGCCCCGGTGATAGTAGACGTTGTCCTCCAGGCCGGTCCGGACGTGGCCGCCCATGGCCATCGCCGCCAGCCCGAGCGGCAGCTGGGCCCGGCCGATGCCACAGACCGACCAGTGGGCGCCCGGCGGCAGCATCTCGACCAGATGCACGAGCTGCTTGACCGTGGGCGGCGAGCCGCCACGGACGCCGAGCACGAACTGGAACCAGTAGGGCGGCCGCAGCAAGCCGTCGTCGATCAGGCGCAGCGCGTTCCAGACGTGCCCCGGCTCGAAGCACTCGATCTCGGGCCGGACCCCGTGTTTCAGCATCCGCCGTGACAGGGCCAGCAGGAAGTCGGGCGAATTGACGAAGACCCGTGAGCCGAAGTTGAGCGAGCCGCAATCGAGGGAGGCGAGCTCCGGGGCCAGGGCGACCGGGGCCAGCCGCTCCTCGTCGGTGGTCTGCCCGGCGCCGCCGCCGGTGCTCATGTTGATGATGACGTCGCACCCGGCGGCCTCGACCACCGACCGCACCCGGGCGTAGCGAGCGGGGTCGCAGCTGACGAGCCCGGCGTCGTCCCGGACGTGGATATGGGCGATGGCGGCGCCGGCCCGGGCGCAGGCCATCACCGCCGTCGCGATCTCTTCGACCGTGATCGGCACGGCCGGGTTCTGGGCCTTGGTCGTCCAGGAACCGGTGGTGGCGGCGGAGAGAATCAGCCCATCACGAGGGAAGGCGTTCGCGTCGTCCATGCTTGGTGTCGTCCCTCATCGCGACAATTCCTCCGGAATGTCTTTGCGGCACGATGATAACGGTCTGTTCCTATATGTCGCAACTCGCCGCTCGCTTCTGTAGCATAGGTTCATTAAATTCGGAAGTGGCATGCCGATTGCGCTCTGGCGGGGACTGACACTGGCGTCAGCCGACCGGGTGCCGTCACTCGACACGGCGGAGCCAAGGAGCGACCAAGTTCAGATTGTACCGACTACGGTCATCCGCGCCCGCACCGCACTGGTGCCAGATCGCGATTCGCCGGCGACACCAAGGCCCGCGCCTTGAGGCCCGCATCGACCGTGGTCGTTTAGGATAGAGACCATGACCCTATCAGCCGGACGAATCGCGTCCGATGTCGCCGGGCATCCGGCGCCGAAGCGCACCGCCGGTACGGCGTCACCAGCCATTCTCGTGGTCGATGATGAGCCGTACATTGTTGATGTCATCGCCTTCCTGCTCGAGGACGAAGGGTTTCGGGTGCTCCGCGCCTATGACGGCGAGCAAGCCTGGGGCATCGTCAGCACGCGGTGTCCCGACCTCATCATTTCCGATGTCTACATGCCGCGCTTGAATGGGCTCGATTTCCTCAAGCGGCTCCAGCAGCGGCCGCCGCTGTCATATATTCCGGTGATCCTGATGAGTGCCGCCCGGCGCGACCTCATCGTCCCCAACGCCGCCTTTGTCGCCAAGCCGTTTGACCTCGACCGGATGCTGTCGTTGGTCAACGCCGCGTTGGCGACGCGCTGAGGCGGCCCCGGCCGCGCCCTCCAAGTGAATCACATCCTGCCTTAGGCACGGCTGCCGAGACCGTGCGGGCGATGGCGGGGGGCGCCCGAGGGCCGGCACGATCGTGATCTGTCCCCGAGTTGGCTGCACGGCCGGCCGGGCGCCTCTCCCGCTGTCTCTTGAACCTGGCTGAAACGGTATACTATGCTACCGGGCAAACGCGAAACGAGGCCATTTCGTCGAAGAGGAGAGTTGTCCGTGGGCGATCAAGACATGTCACGGCAGGCCGCGACGCGAGTGACCCGGCGACACACCCTGGCGACCGGGATCGTGCTTGCAGGAGGGGGTTTGCTGGTGAATAAGGCCGGTCGGGCCGCGGCCCAAGCCACCCCGGTGCCGGCGAGCCGGGAGGAGCAAGCCGCGGCGATCGTCGCCATGGCGGAACGGGCCCTGGCCGACTTTGACGTACGGGCGGTCATCCTCCGGGTCACGATCGATGGCGAGGAGCTGGTGACGGCGGCCTTTGGCGAGTCGATGACGGGCGTGCCGGCAACGAGCGAGATGCACTTCCGCAACGGCTCGGTCGCGATCGCCTACATGGCGACCCTGCTCCTGGTCCTGGTCGATCAAGGGGTCGTGGCGCTCGATGACCCGCTCTCGACTTGGCTGCCCGAGCTGCCCCAAGCCGAGGCGGCCACGCTCCGGATGCTTGTCAACATGACGGCGGGCTATCCTGATTACGTCCCGAACGAGCGGTTTCAAGCTGCCTTCTACGCGGACCCGTTTCGCCACTGGACGCCGGACGAGCAGATCGAGATCGGTCTCAGCACGCCGCGGGTCTTCGCGCCGGGGACCAATTGGGACTACTCGCACGCCAACTACGTCATTCTGGGCCAGGCGCTAGAACGGATGACCGGGCAACCCCTGGCCGACCTCCTCCAGGAGTACGTCCTGAGCCCGTTGGGGCTGAGCGCGACCCAAAGCAGCGCGACGGCGGCGATTCCCGAACCGATCCTACATGCCTTTAGCTCGGAGCGGCGATCGGCGCTGGGCATTGACCCCGCGGTCCCCTTCTACGAGGAATCGACGTTCTGGAACCCGTCCTGGACCCTGGCCGAGGGTGCGGTGCAGACGACCAACATCTACGACCTGGCGACGAGCGCCGAGGCGATCGGGACCGGGGCGTTGCTGTCGCCGGAGTCGCACGAGGCCCAGATTGCCCCGAGCCTGATCGGGTTTGGGGAGCCGCTCGCGGGTTGCCTCACCTGTCACACCCTAGATCGTGCCTACAGCTTCGGGCTGGGCGTGGTGATCAATGGGTCGTGGCTGTCGCAAACCCCGCTGTTTGGCGGGTATAGTTCGGTCATGTCCTACCTGCCATCGCGGAAGATCGCGGTGGCGATCGCCACCACCTTGAGCGAGGAAAGCTTCGACGAGCAGGGGAGCTATCCCAACCCGAGGCCCAGCGTCCGGCTCTGGACCGAAATCGGCGCCTACCTCGCGCCCGACGACGCGCCCCCGCTCCGGACCTGAGCCGGGGCTTCCCTCGCGTTCGATCATGCTTCTTGGTCTCGGCCGGGGTGGCGGCGCCGATACCGCTATGCCACCATCCCACCGACCGCACCACGCTCTTGCTGGTGAGGGCCATGCCCACCTGCCCGCCAACCCTGCTTGACAGTGATGGTCGGGTGGCATAGGCTCGATTCAGAAGAATACTCATATGTTGAGTATTCAGTTACTGACATTGATCCCACGGGACCATTGAGGAGGCAAGTGGGATGAGGACCAGCCGGGGAGCGCGTGGCGCGGTCATGGTCGTTCTGCTTGGGCTCGGTCTGCTGCTTGGTCTGGCTGGCCCCCCCGGCGCTCTCGCCCAGGGGACGGGGTGGGCCTGCGCGGGGCCGGAGCCGGCAACCGCTCCGGAAGGTGAAGCCTCACCGGAGACGGCGGCTGCGACCGCGGGCCCGATAGCGTTTCCCGCGGAGGGCGGCGAGTTGACGGTCTTTGCCGCCGCTTCCCTGACTGATGCCTTCACCGCGATCGAGGTTGACCTGGAAGCGGCCAATCCAGGGTTGAAGATCACGTATAACTTCGCCGGGTCACAGACCTTGGTGACGCAAATGACCGAGGGCGCCACCGCCGATGTCTTCGCTTCCGCTAACCTGGCCCAGATGATGGCGGCGGTCGAGGCCGGCCTGATCGCGGGTGAGCCGGAGATGTTCGTCTCCAACCGGCTGGCTATCGTCGTGCCATCGGACAACCCGGCGGGGCTGACCTCGGCGGCCGGCTTGGCGACGGACGGGCTACGATTGGTCCTTGCCCAAGCGGAGGTTCCGGTGGGCGTCTATGCCCGGCAGGCGATCTGCTTGATGGGCCACGACAGCGCCGGCTACGGCGAGGATTTCGTGGCGCGGGTGGCGGCCAACGTCGTTTCCGAGGAAGATGATGTCCGCGAGGTCTTGACCAAAGTCCAGCTTGGCGAGGCCGATGCCGGCATCGTCTACGTCTCGGACGCGGCGGTAGCCGGTGACGCCGTGCGGTTGATCGAGATTCCCGATCTGGTCAATGTGCTGGCGACCTATCCGATTGCGCCGGTGGTCGGGGGTGATCCGGGGCTGAGCGCGGCCTTCATCGGTTATCTCCTTGGCCGGGATGGTCAGGACACGCTGGCGGCGTATGGCTTTGGTCCGGTCCCGTAGCATGCTGGCCAGACGGCGCCCACCGGCATGATGGGTGAACGCGCCCTGTCCGGGCGCCCGCTGACGCGGCCGCTTGGTGGTAAGGAAGTAATGGCCCGCCGCGACCTAGGCGCCAATCGATTCGGCCCCGCGGTCTGGGCCGCGGCGACGCTCCTCGTGCTCTTCCTGGCGGTGCCGCTGGCGGCGATGGTCATCCGGGCGGCGGCGGCGAGCCGCGGCCTCACCGCGGCCGGGCTCGACACCTTGCGCCAGGCGATCACCCTCAGCCTGGTGACGACCGCGATCGCGATGGTCGTGATCGTCCTGCTGGGGACACCGCTGGCGTACATCCTGGCCCGGGGCTCGTTCCCCGGCCGCCAGGTGCTCGACAGCCTGGTTGATCTCCCGATCGTGCTGCCGCCGGCGGTGGCCGGCATCGCGCTGTTGATGGCGTTTGGGCGGCGCGGCGTGGTCGGCCAGTGGCTCGCCGAATGGGGCATCACCATCGGCTTCAGCCCGGCGGCGGTGATCATGGCGCAGGTTTTCATCGCCGCTCCCTTCTTCGTGCGGGCGGCGCAAAGCGGCTTTGCCCGGGTCGATCGTGATTTGGAGGACGCCGCCGCCGATCTCGGCGCCTCACCGGTCCGCGTCTTCACCACGATCACGCTGCCCCTGGCCCTGCCCGGCCTGGCGGCGGGGGCGGTGCTTGCCTGGGCGCGGGCGCTCGGCGAGTTTGGCGCCACCATCATGTTCGCCGGCAACTTCCCCGGCATCACCCAGACGATGCCGCTGGCGATCTACGCCCGCTACGGCGCCGGCGACCTCCAGGCCGCGTTGCTGATGTCGTTCGTCCTCCTCGTCGTCTCGCTTCTGATCCTGGTCGGATTTCGCCTCACCGGCGGCGACCGGCAAGAGGGCGGCGGCAGATCCAGCCGGTGAGGCGCTACGGCGCCCAGGCCAGGAAACCAAGCTCGCGGCGGTAGAGCATCTGGATCAGGATCGAGGCCGGACGCTCCGGCGCCAGCTCCAGCTCAACCGTCACCACCGGCTCGTCCTTCACCACCGAGATCTCCCAGGCCGGGAAGAAATCGGTCCAGGCGCTCTCGCCGCCGCTTCCTTGAAGCCGGGCATCGACGACCTCGGCCACCGTGCGGGCGGCCGCGTCGTTGGTGGTGACCAGGACGGCGACGGCCCGGGCGGCGGGGATAGCGGCGACCGGGGTGGCCGCACCGGTGGCGGGCGACGGCAATGGATTACCCGCGGTTGAGCCCAGCAGGGCAACGGTGAGCGGCGGCATCGCCGCCGCCGCGGCCGCATCGTCGGCGAGCCGGGTGGCGATCGCGTCGACGTCGATCTCCCCTGGGTCTTCGGTCAGCAACTCGGCGGGATCGCCCGTGGCCAGAAGCAGTGATCCGGGAATGATGGTGCCTGAAATGAGATCGTCCGGAATGCCGTCCAGCAGCGAAGTCACGTTAATCTCGTCCGCGAAGGACGTGCCCGAACCGGCGGCGAGGTTGACAGCCTCGGTGATGAGGCGCTCGGTTGCAGCGAAGGCGATGGTTTCGGGCGCCAGGGTCGCCACGTAGTTGGCCGATGCCATTACAAGGCGGCCAGTGTCGGAACCCATTTCGATTTCGAAATCGCCACGGATCGTGTAGTAGGGGCCGGCGTCGGTTTCGCGGATCTGATACCCCTCCGCTGCCCAGTGGCGAACGAGGTCGTCGGTATCGAACCGGCCGCGGAAGAGTGAAAACGAATCTGGCGGGGCGGCGTACTCGACAACTTGATCGAGGTCGAACAGGCTGAAGCCGAAGGTCTCCTCCCATTCCGGGAGGGTCATGAAGCTGGCGCGGGAATGGATGCTCATCGTGCCGACCGCGGCCATCCAGTCGTCCGGAATCGGTTGGCCCGGGTCGCCCGTGGGCACTTCCACTCCCGTTTCCGTGGCTTGCAACGCCAGGTTGGCATACGTGACCTGTCCGGCCGCATCGCCGCCGAGCCCGATCAGCGGCATCCGTTGCAGCATGGCGCGCGGGCTCGCGGCCGCGGGAGTGTCTTGGGCCAGCCCATGTTGCCGTGCCGGCGCCGCGCCAGCGCTGAGGAGAACGACAACGACGAGGGTGGAAAGCAACTGTCGGATCATCTTGTACCTCCTTACGCTCACCCGGCGCGCAATCATCGCACGGTTCGGCCGCTGAAAAAGCGGATCACGCGCGATCGTCCGATTGCGACGCCGGGACCACCGTGCCATGATGCGGCGGCCGGGCGCTGAGCGAGAGCAAGCAACGCCGGCGAAGCGCCATGCCCTGATGGTTGGCGGCGGGATGGTCTGAGGAGAGTTGGTGGTGGGTGATACCGTTGCCGCGGTGCCGGTCAACGTGCATGAGTACGAAGCGGCGGCGCGGGAGGCGCTGCCGCCGATGGTCTACGACTTCGTGGCCGGCGGCGCTGGCGATGAGGAGACGGTGCGGGCCAACCGGGCGGCGTTTCGCCGCTGGCGGCTGCGGCCGCGAGTGCTGACCGGGCCGGGTGAGGTGTCGCTGGCAACCTCGGTGCTGGGCCAGCCGGTCTCGATGCCGATCCTGGTGGCGCCGACCGGGCTGCATGGACAGGTCCACGCGGATGGCGAGCTGGCCACCGCGCGAGCGGCGAAGGCCGCCGGCACGATCTTCACCTTGAGCACGGCCTCGAACGCCACGATCGAGGACGTCGCTCCCGATGCCGGTCCGTGGTGGTTCCAGCTTTACGTGTTCACCGATCGCGGCATCACGCGGGATCTGGTCGAGCGGGCGGAAGCGGCGGGGGCGAGCGCCCTGATGGTGACAGTGGACGTGCCGAAGCTGGGCCGGCGCGAGGCGGACGAGCGGAACCGTTATAGCTTGGCGCCCGGTCTGGCGATGGCCAACCTCGAAACCGCGATCCATCGCCTGGTTCCCGCCGCCGACGGCGGCTCCGGCATGGCCTCCTATGTTGCCTCGTTGTGGCACGCCGGCCTGAGCTGGGCCGATCTCGACTGGCTGGCCTCGATCACCGCGTTGCCGATCATGCCGAAGGGGATCTTGCATCCCGCCGATGCGGTGCTGGCGGCGGAGCATGGGGCGCGGGCGGTGCTGGTCTCCAATCATGGCGGCCGCCAGCTTGACAGCGCGATCGCGGCCTTGGACGCCTTGCCGGCCGTGGTCGAGGCCGTCAGTGACCGGATCGAGGTGCTGGTGGATGGCGGCATCCGGCGCGGCACCGACGTGATCAAGGCGCTGGCGCTGGGGGCGCGGGCGACGCTGATCGGCCGCCCCGTGCTCTGGGGCCTGGCGGTCAACGGGGAAGCGGGGGCGCGTCATGTGCTCGATCTGCTGCGAGCCGAGCTGGAGCTGGACCTGCTGCTCTGCGGGTTGAAATCGGTGCAAGACCTGCAGCGCTCACTACTTTTCCGAGAATGACTGGCCGTCAACCTCCACGTTCGTTCAGCCGTGAAGCGTGGGGGTTCAGCCCCGCGCTTCGCGGTCGATTACACGTGACGTTGTTCCAACGATGGCTCAGGAAACCCGCCCATCGCGTCATACGACAACCGGGCTAGGAGCCGACCGCGGCTGAACGGCGTTGACCATTGCTAGGGCCGTGTCGCCGCGACGGCTGTCAGCCAGGCTTCGGTGAAGCTGGCGCCGTCGACGTCGACGACGATGCGCATGGGTCTGCCCTCGGGGTCGGGCTGGAAGCGCAAGACGTTGTCCGTTAACACGGGCCGGAGGTGCATCTCCTCCATAGTGGCGCCGGGCCAGCCCAGGGCCACGGCGCAGGCGACGGGATCCCAGTGGAAATTCACCAGATCGTCCGGCAGGCCGGGATGAGCGCGCCCAAGATCGGCCATGCTCTGGTCTTGTCCATAGGTTTCGCTCTGGCGGGCGAGCAAGGCGCCGAGCGGCCCCGTCGCCTGAAGCTGTGGCAGGTCGGCGGCCCGGAGCGGGGCGGTGAGCGTGGCGGGAAGCGTGGAGAGCGTTAGGTCGGCGGCGGATGTCGCCACGATCTCCGCCGCCCGGGTATCCCACTGCACGTTGAAATCCATCTCCGGCCCCCAGGCGGGCAGACCGGGCGCGGGAGGGTGGACCCAGCCGCCCATGATGATAACCGGCACCCGACCAAGGGTTCCCGGCCGCATCACTTCGAGCAGGGCGAGATTGGTGTAGGGGCCAACGGCGACGATCGTCGCTCCAGCATCAATATTTTGTTGGAGCAGATCAAGGGCGGCGCCCGGTCGTGACGGCCGCCTAGCCAGGGTGCGCGGCCAGAAGCGCTCATCGTCGAGAAAGGGCTCGGCGACCTGCCGGGTGGTGAGCGATACCTCGGCCCCAGCGGCCACCGGAATGTCGTTCCGACCCGCGAGGTTCAGGCAGTGCGAGACATAGGCGGCGCGCTGGCCGCCGGGATCAATCGTGGTGGTGATGCCGACGAGTTCGGTCTCTGGCCAGCCCAGGAGCATGGCCAGGGCGCACGCATCGTCCGGGTCGCCCCCGAAGTCGGTGTCCAGATGAATCTTCGTCATGCCATCATCTTCACGACTCACGACTCACGACTCATAGTGGCCGGGGAGATGTTGAGCCCATCGACGC
>JACCYK010000186.1 GCA_013696525.1 Chloroflexia bacterium | reverse complement strand
CCGGCATCTTGATGTCCATGACGACGAGGTCCGGCTGCAGCTTACGGGCGAGGTCGAGCGCGGCCTGACCGTCGGCGGCCTCGCCGACCACGTCGTAGCCGAGCTCGACCAGCATCTCACGCAGGTCGAGCCGGATCAACGATTCGTCGTCCGCGATTAGGATTCGGGTCACGGCATCGGCCGCGGTCGGTTGGCTCATACTCGTCACCCTGTACGACGCCGGAACGCTCACCCCGGGTGCCCATTGGGCGTTCGGGTGACGCACTGTCCCCGGCCAGCCAGCACCAGACGCGAACACACCGGCAACTACGACACATACGTGTGGCAAAGATGAAAAGAGGGTCGGGGCGAGAGGATTCGAACCTCCGACCACCGGTACCCCATACCGGTGCGCTACCGGGCTGCGCCACGCCCCGACTGCCGAAAGTATACCAGAGGTGACCGGACGCGTGAGCGCCGCCGGTGGCCCGGCGGACCGGGGACAGGTCGTCCCCATGGTCCCCCTCCAGCGGCGGCGCTCGTGACGATTCACGCGTAGGCGGGCGGCTGGCCCGCTCGTCGGATCGTTACTTGACGTCGGCCGAGGCGCCGGCTTCTTCCAGCTTCGCCTTGGCGGCCGCCGCCTCATCCTTGGAGACGCCGCTCTTGACCGGCTTCGGCGCCCCGTCGACCAGGTCCTTGGCTTCCTTCAGACCCAGGCTCGTCAGCTCGCGCACGGCCTTGATGACCTGGATCTTGTTGGCCCCAATGTCCGTCAGGATTACGTCGAACTCGGTCTGCTCCTCCTCCACGGCGGCGGGAGCGGCCCCGCCTCCGGCGGCGGCGGCGGCCGCGACCGGGGCGGCGGCGCTGACGCCCCACCGCTCCTCGAGCTCCTTCACCAACGCGTTCAGCTCGAGCACGGTCATGCCCTCAAGCTGCGTAATCAACTGCTCACTCATCGCTCAGGTCCTTTCACGTCGTCGATCGTGTCGTCGGGGCGGTGCCGGCGGTTGCTGTCGAGCACCCGTTAGTCGGCGGCGGCGTCAAGCACCCCGCCGCCAAGCTGCTCCGAGCGCGCGTTCAGCAGGTAGGCGAGCGAACGGCTGGGGCCGCTGAGCACGCCGACCGTCCTCGCCATCGGCGAGACCAGCATCCCGAGCAGCTTCGCCTGCAACTCCTCGCGCGACGGCAGGGTGGCGATCGCCTCGACGTCCTCCGGGCTCACCAACCGGCCTTCCATCACCGCGCCGCGCACCGTCAGCACCCGCGAGGTGCGGACAAAGTCGGAGACGACCTTGGCGGTCTGCACCGGGTCGTCGAAGCCAAGCACAAGCGCGGTCGGTCCGGCCAGCAGCGGATCGAGCCCTTCGACCCCAGCCTTCCCCGCCGCGATCGCGGTCAGGGTGTTCTTCGCCACCCGCAGTTCGGCGCCGGCGGGCCGCAGGTTGCTCCGAAACCCCTGTAACGCGCTCACCGGGAGCCCGCGATAATCGGCGATCACGGTCAGTTTCGATCGCGTCAGTTGATCGGTCAACTCATCGATGGTGGCCGCTTTTCTGGGCGTTGGCATCCTGTTTCACCTCCTCTCCATGGTGTCGTTCGCAACGAAACGCCCCGGGTCGGGGGACGACCCGGGGCGTGGCGACGGCACCGTGATCCGGCGGTCGGACGCTGCCCACGGGCCTCGGTCGGAGATTAAGGAGCGCCTGGCTACGCCATGGCGCCCCGCCGACGGTCTACGGCCGGGGAGTTCGTTCAATTGGTCCGCGA
This sequence comes from Chloroflexia bacterium, assembly GCA_013696525.1. Lineage (GTDB taxonomy): Bacteria > Chloroflexota > Chloroflexia > Thermomicrobiales > UBA6265 > JACCYK01. Next base: position 1,318 of record JACCYK010000186.1, on the reverse strand, counting down.
GCCCGGGCGGCCGCCGCGGCTAGCTCCCCGCCGAGGTGGCGCTGGCCAGGGTGACCGGGACATCCAGCGAAACGCCGGGCCCCATCGTGCTCGCGATATTGATTGTACGGCAATACACGCCTTTGACGCCAGACGGCTTAGCCCGCTGCATGGCGTCGATCAGGGCATAGAGGTTGTCCCGCAAGGCGTCCGCCGAAAAGCTCTTCTTGCCGATCGCGACATGGACGATGCCGGTCCGGTCGTTTCGGAACTCGACCCGGCCGCCCTTCAGCTCACGCAGGACGTCGGGCAGGTCTTCGGCATTGCGCACCACCGTGCCGGAGCGTGGGTTCGGCATCAGGCCGCGGCGCCCGAGGATGCGGCCGAGGCCGCCGACCTTGCCCATCTGGTCGGCCATCGCCACCGAGGCGTCGAACTCGAGCCAGCCACCCTGAATTTGAGCTACCAGCTCGTCACTGCCGGCATAGTCGGCCCCGGCCTCGAGCGCGATCCGCTCCGCCTCACCGGCGGCGAACACCAGAACGCGCACCTGCTTGCCGGTGCCGTGCGGCAGCACCACCGTCGAGCGGACCGTCTGATCGGCCTGCCGGGGGTCGATCCCCAGCCGGACGTGAACTTCGACCGTCTCGTCGAAATTTGCCCAGCTCGCTTCCTTCAGCAGGGCCACTCCTTCTTCCGGCAGGTAGGCGCGATCCTCATCAACCTTCTTCAGCGCTTCCAGGTACTTCTTGCCATGCTTTGCCATCCGGCATTACCTCCGGTGGTCCAACCGGGACCAGGCTCGGCCCCTCCCACCTAATACCGCGAGCCATGCTCGCCGCAATTTTGAACGCTTAGGCGGTGACTTCGAGCCCCATGCTCCGGGCCGTGCCCTCGATCTGCTTGACCGCGCCGGCGAGATCGACCGCGTTGAGATCCTTCATCTTCAGCTCGGCGATCTCGCGCACCTGGTCCGCGCTGACCTTCCCGACGTGGGTGGTGCGCGGGTTGCTGGACCCCTTGTCTACCCCGGCGGCGCGGCGCAGCAGGTCGGCGGCGGGCGGCGTCTTGGTGACGAAGGAGAAGGAGCGGTCCTCGTAGACCGTGATCACCACCGGGATGATCTGGCCGGCCATCGCCGCGGTCCGCTCGTTGTACTCCTTGACGAAGTTCATGATCGCGACCCCGTGCTGACCCAGCGCGGGGCCAATCGGCGGCGCCGGCGTCGCTTTCCCGGCCGCGATCTGCAATTTGACGTAGGCTCGAATCCGTTTTGCCATTGAGCTCCCCTCGTATCATTCCCCACCCGGCGCGGCCGCCGGGCGCCATGGTGCGACGT
>JACCYK010000161.1 GCA_013696525.1 Chloroflexia bacterium | reverse complement strand
GCCAGTTGGTGATGGCGATCACCACCTTCCAATCCGGCACCGCCGCCCTGGGCCGGATCAACGAGGTCGAGCAATTGCCCACCGAGCCGGAAGCGCCCTCGCTGGCGATGACTCCGATTGCGCTGTCGGCGGCACCGGCGGCGGTTCACTTTGAGGATGTGGCATTCCGCTATCGGGACGATGCGCCAACCGTCCACCACGGCGTCACCTTCGAGATCCCGCCGGGCGGTATGACGGCGTTTGTCGGCCCCTCCGGTTCGGGAAAATCGACCGTCTTTGCGCTGATTGAGCGCCTCTATGAGCCGGAGCGTGGCGTGGTGACGGTGGACGGCCGAAACGTCGCTGATTGGCCGTTACATGAGTTGCGGGCGCAAATTGGATACGTCGAGCAGGATGCGCCGGTACTGGCCGGCACCCTACGCGACAACCTCCGGCTGGCGGCGCCAACCGCGACGGACGACGAGATCCGGCGGGCGCTGGCCCGGACCCGGCTGACCGGCTTCCTGGAGCGATTGCCGGACGGCCTCGATACGATCGTCGGCCACCGGGGCAGCACCCTCTCCGGCGGCGAGCGGCAACGGGTGGCGATCGCGCGGGCGCTGCTGCGGCAGCCGCGGCTACTGTTGCTGGACGAGGCGACCTCACAGCTCGACGCGGTGAACGAGCTGGCGCTACGCGAGATCATTGCCGAAGTCTCGGCGACCACCACCGTGCTCGTGGTTGCCCATCGCCTGTCGACGGTGACGCTGGCTGATCGCATCATCGTCATGGACGCGGGTGTCGTGCGCGGGATCGGCACCCACGCCGAGCTGGTGGCCGGCGACGACCTGTATCGTGAGCTGGCGACCACGCGGCTGCTGGCCGTGGCCAACGAGGATGAGGATGGAGCCGAGGCAAGCGATCCCGAGCCTGTGACAGTGGACATCGAGCACCGGCTAACCGCCGCCGCGGTGAGGTAGTCGGTCCCCGGCAAGCTATTCGCCGCCCCCGGATCGTTGTGCTATCGTCGCGGCCGAGGGTGTGGATTCCCCGTTCGCGGCGGACGACGAGGCAAAGGATGGCGGCGTGAAGATCACCGATGTCAAGTGCGCGGTTATCGGTGATAGCCCGATCGTGCGCATCATCACCGATGAAGGGATCAGCGGCTACGGCCAGGTCGAGAAATACAAGCCATACCTGAAATGGCACATCCTCCACCTGAAGGACTACATCCTGGGCGAGGACCCGACCAACGTCGAACGGGTGGTGAGCCGGATCCGGCAGCGCGGCGCCTTCAAGCCGTGGGGGAGCGCCGTCAGCGCGATCGAGATGGCGCTCTGGGACGTGGCGGGAAAAGCCGCCGGGCTGCCGGTCTACAAACTCCTCGGCGGCAAAGTGCGGGATCGGGTGCGGGTTTACAACGGCGCCGTCCGCTTCCCGATGGCGGGCCAGACGCCGGAAGACTACGCCGAGAACATGGCGCGGATGCGAGCCTCGCCCGAGGGCTTCACCATCATCAAGCAAGGGATCGGCTTCCATAGCCAGATGAAGCACGAGCTACCCGCCTTCTTCTACGGCGACTCGCCGCCGCCCGCCGGTGACGCCGACACGCCGTCCGGCAAGAGCCCGTACCACGGCTTCTTGGTGCGTGGCCTGCTGACCGAGCGCGGCTTCAATCATGTCGTCGACTGCATCTTCGCCATGAAAGAGGTGCTGGGGGACGAGATCGGTCTGGCCCTGGACTGTGGCCCCGGCTGGACCCTCTCCGACGCCATCCGGCTGACGAAAGCGGTCGAGGACCTCCACATCATGTGGCTCGAAGACCTCCTCACCGGCGACTACGTGCCCTGGGTCGGGGCCGATCTCTATCGCGAGCTGACCCGAGTGTCCACGACGCCGATCCACACCGGCGAGCAGGTCTACCTGCGCCACAACTTCAAGGAGCTGATCGAGACGAACGCGGTTAACGTCATCGGCCCCGACCCGGCCGACATCGGCGGTATCGCCGAGCTGAAGTGGGTCGCCGAGTACGCCGACCTGCATGGCATCCTGTTCGCTCCGCACGGCACCGGCGACGGCCTCCTGGGATTGGCGGCGCTGGTCCAGGTCAGCGCCACCCTGCCCGGCAACTACATCGCCTTCGAGTACCCGGCGCCACAAGAAACGTGGTGGTACGACATCGTCGCGGGCTTGCCCGACCCGATCGTGCGCGACGGCTACATCGACGTCTGGGACCGGCCCGGCATGGGGATCGAGCTGATCCCGGAAGCCGCGCGGGAGCATCTGAGTGCTGAGGACAAGGACTTCTTCGCGTAGAGGTGGGAAGCATGACGACGACATCCCCGGCCGAGGCAGTGCGCATCTGGCACGATGCGCTGAACGAAGGAGACATCGACCGGTTGCTGGACCACGTCACCGACGACGTTGAGGTGACGGGACCGCGCGGCACCAGCCGGGGCGCGGACGTGATCCGGGAGTGGGTTGGCCGCGCCGGCATGCAGCTTGTGCCGGTCCGGTGGTTCGCCCGCGGCGATCAGGTCGTGGTCGAGGCCGAGGCGGCCTGGACCGACGCCGCGACCGGCCTGGTCAGCGAGCCAGTGCTGACGGCGACCGCGTTTCGGGTCGTGGGCGGTCGGATCGCCCGCCTCGCCCGCTATGACGATGTCGGGACGGCGCTGAACGCCGCCGGGCTGACGGAAGCCGACATGCTCCCGATCGAAGGCCCGCCGCCATCATGATTGATTCGTTGCGCTCCGCCGAGTTGACGATTGAGCAAGCGGGACTAGTGCGGCGGGTAACGCTGAACCGGCCGGAGCGGCGAAACGCCCTCTCCCGTTCCCTTGTCGGCTCGCTACGCCAGGTCTTCGCGGCGCTGCCGGACCACGATGAGGCGCGGGTCGTGGTCATTGCCGGCGAAGGTCCCGTCTTTTGCGCCGGCGGCGATATCCGGGAGTTCGCCGCCTCGGCCGAGGATGGCAACGCCCGATCCGACGCCGAAGGGCTGGTCGATCTGCTGGCGACGATCGCGGTCTGTCCGCTGCCGGTGGTGGCGCGAGTGCATGGCGCGGCGTTTGGCGGCGCGGTCGGGCTGATTGCCGCCGCCGATATCGTGATCACCGCTGACGACACCAAATTCTCGTTGAGCGAGGCCCGGCTGGGGATGGCGCCCGCCGTCGTCGGCCCCTACGTGGTGGCCGCGATCGGGGCCCGCGCCGCCCTCGCCCACATGCTGCTGGCGGCTCCCTTCGACGCCCCCGAGGCGCTGCGGATCGGCCTGGTGCATCGCGTCGTGCCGGCCGGCGAGCTGGACACGGCGGTCAACGAGGCGGTCGCGAACCTGCTGTGGTGCGCCCCCGGCGCCCTGCACCGCATCAAACGCCTCTGCCGTCAGTTGGTCGCGGACCCCGCCGCGGCCCGTGACCTGACGGTCGATCTCCTGGTGGAACGATTGGGGAGCGACGAGGGTCAGGAAGGGCTGCGGGCCTTTCTTGAGAAGCGGTTGCCGGCGTGGGAGGTCAACGGACCGGATGTGTCCTAGAGCAATGGGGCGTTATCGGCCAAGCGGCGACCTCGTGAACAAGCTCGGGGATTCATTCCCGAGCTTGGCCATAAGGCAGCCGCGCCTACTGGCCGACGTGGCGCTTGGCTTGGTCGAGGGTGGTGCTGGCTTCGCGGACGGCGTCGAGGATGATGGTGACACCGTCTTGCATCGCTTCTTCCATCCGGGTGAACTGTTGGATCGCGTAGTCGTCGATCTGGCCGATGGAACGGCGATGGGCGACCTCCACCTGTTGCAGTAACTCCTCGCCGCGCTGCCGGGCCTCGTTCAGGACGCCTTGTTGGGAGACGATGTACTCGGCCTGCTGGCGGGCCACGTCGAGGATTTTGGCCGCCTCGTCCTGGGCCTGGATGATGATCGCTTCCCGCTCCCGGATCACCCGTTGGGCCTGCCGGATGTCGTTTGGCACGGTGACCCGGAGCTGGTCGACGATCGCCAGGAACTCCTCTTCCTCGACCATCACCCGGTGGCTGAAGGGGACGCGCTTGCCGACGCCCACCAGCTCTTCCAGGCGGTCCACGAGGTAGAGGAAGTCGACGGTGCCGCCGGCATCGTCCGCCGGCTCGAGGCCGGGCTGGTCCCCATCATGCATCCGCTCATCCTCCCAGCCGTGCTCCGAGTCGCCGGTGGTCGACATCTTAGGTGCTCCCGGTGGTGATCGCGGCGAACTTCGTTTGCAGGGCCGCGCCGACGTGCGCCGGAACCAGGCCGTCCACATTACCGCCCAGGGCGCTCACCTCGCGGATCAAGCTGGAGCTGATGAACGAATGACGGGACGAGGTCATCAGGCAGACGACCTCGATCTCCGGCGCGAGATGGTCGTTCATATGAGCCAGCTTAAACTCATATTCGAAATCTGAGACCGCTCGCAACCCGCGCACAATCGTGTCCGCGCCCTGACGGCGAGCATACTCTACGGTCAGACCGGAAAAGCTGTCAACGCCGATCGCCGGCACGTCCCGCACCGCCTCGCGGGCGAGGGCGAGCCGCTCCTCGATGGTGAAGAGAGCGCCCGGCTTGTCGGCGCCCTCGTAGACCGCCACGATCAGCTCGTCGAACAACCGGGCGGCCCGCTTCGCCACATCGATGTGGCCGAGGGTGATCGGATCAAAGCTGCCTGGATAGATCGCCCGAGTCATCGTGTTTCGTCCACTCCGGTTCCGGCATGCGGCCGGTCATCGCGCGGTCCGGCGGCGCCGGCCAGCTCGTAGATCGAGAAGCAACTATCGCCGTGGCAGCGCTGGCGCAGCCGCGCCATGTTGCCGGTCCGCTCCGGCAGCGTCACCCGCGGCGAGTGGCCGATCACCACGATCCCGTCCGATTGTACCAATCGCGAGGTGCCAATCTGCTCTAGCGTGTCCGAAATCGCCGGGTCGGCGTAGGGCGGGTCGAGGATCACGAGGTCAAACGGCGCCGGGCCGCCCGGCCGGTTGCCGCGTTGGAGATAGCTCTGCACCGATTGCTGATGGACCCGCGCCCGCTCGGCGAACTTGGTGTGGGCGAGGTTGGCGCGGACCACCGCCGCCGCCGCCGCGTTCTGCTCGACGAACTCGGCCTGGCCGGCGCCGCGGGAGAGCGCCTCGATGCCGATGCTGCCGGTCCCGGCGTAGAGATCGAGCACGCGCTCCGGCGCCACCCCCAGCGAGTCCAGCATCGAGAAGAGGGCGCCCTTGATCTTGTCCGCCATCGGCCGGGTGCCGGGCCCGGCGGGCCCCCGCAGGTGAAATCCTCTGGCTTCGCCCGCGATCACACGCACGCCGCGCCTGCCTCCTGAATGTGGATAACGATGCGGACCGATCCTGTCCGCTTGGACCGCTACGATGGAAGTGGAGTGGCCGGGCATGCAAATGGGCATGATCGAGCGGCTCGTGATGCGGACGATACCGTGCTTGGGGCCGCGCCGTCGATAGCGCGAGATGACCAGGAAAGGGAACGCGGCATGGAAACGCCGGGCTTGCATCATGTGGTGATGACCGTGGGCGACACGGCGCGATCCCGCGCCTTCTATGGGGATTTGCTCGGGTTCCCGATCACCGACATGGACGACATCCCCGGCGGCGGGTTTTTC
>JACCYK010000154.1 GCA_013696525.1 Chloroflexia bacterium | reverse complement strand
TTTGGCGGTGAAAGGCGCGGTCGAGCATGCGGAGGGTCGCGACCGGTGTCTCCGGCGTGGCGGACGCCTGCCAGAGGTCGTCATTTTGCGTCCGGATGGTCATGATGTCATCGGCGGTGGCGCGGCGGGCGGCTTCGCTCAGGGCCAGCGCTTCGAGGGCGGCGCGCATCAGATAGATCTCGCGTACGACATTAACGTCGAGGGGGGCGACGACGGCTTCGAGATGGGGCCGGACCTGGAGGAAGCCTTCACTGGCCAGGCGCTTGACGGCGTTCGTCACCGGGATGCGGCTGATGCCGAGATCACGGGCCAGGTGGCTGACGGCCAGGGTCTCGCCCGGACGCCAGCGGCCGGCGATGATATGGCCGCGGATGGCCTCGTAGGCGGCCTGTTCGCGGGTCTTGGGCTCGGCCACCAAGCGGAGTGCCACCGCGGTCGTTGCATGCAACATACAACACATCGTAGAACACGTTTCCGTTCCCGTCAACGCCGTGGCCAGCGGTGCCGTCCAATTGGCAGGAATGGTGTCAACGGGGTGGCGGCGGCTACCGGGGTCCGGCCGTACTCTGGACCCACGGTCGGTATGGACGACCGGCCGCGGACAGCACGCTACCGGGACGAAAGGACACGCTGATGACCATTCCCGTCACCTTCGCTCATGCAGATGGGTCCGATCGATTCCCGGTAGCGGTGCGGGTCGTCCGCCGCGCGGCGCCGGCGCAGATTCTGACGGCGCGTCTGAGCTCCATTATCGCTCCGGGGCGGATCGTTCCCGGCGACCACTATCGCCCGCGAATGATTGGTGTGCCACGACGATCGCCCTTTCGGGGCACCCGGCTCCGGCTTGAGCAGCGCCGTTTGGATGTGTTGCGGCTCAGCCTTCAGTAAGCTTCGGTACTTCGAGTTGGCCCGCTGTTCCGGCGGCTATCGCTTTCATCAAGGACCGGCGCCAAAAGCTCCCGCTCCCGAACGTGGCAAGGACCAAGGCGAAACGCCTGCAACGTGGGGAGCCTGACGGCGCCGGTGGTCGGCGCGCGAAGACAAACGCCGACCGCCCCTTCTCGTTTCGGAGCGCGTGACCCGGTTGATGTCGAAGGAATCGACGGGTCGCGCGGCCGGCTCCATCCCCCGATGTTGGGAGATCACGACCGAGCCAAGCACGGCCGGGAAGCGAAAAGTCGCTCCCCGGCCGTGCTTGGCGTTGCCTGGTATGGGCGAATGGTTACTCGGTCGGGACCGGGCAAGCATCCCCTTCGCAGTCGATCCGGCCCTGGATCGACGGGCTGATCGGCGCCCCCGGCTCGGCGAAGGTGCCGGCGCCGGCGATGGCGTCCCCAACCACCGTGGCCAGGATGTCGCGGGTGGTCGCCTTGGCCGAGAGGTTCGGGTAGGCGTCGCCGCCGGCGATCGAGAAGTCGTTGCTGACCAGCGAGTAGGTGCTCGCCTCTGTCAGGTCGACCGCGTCGCCGGTGCAGCTGCCGTCCGCCGCCTGACGGACGGCGCTGGTGACCCGGTTGCCCGGCTCGGCGTCGATGTCGTAGGTGAAGCAGAAGCCGGAGACCTGTGGGAAGGCGCCGCTGACCTCCGGCATCGGCGCCACGGCGGCTTCCAGGTACTGCTTCAGCTCGTCGCCGGTGACGTCCAGGGTGACGGCGACGTTGCCGAAGGGCAGGACAGTCTGCACCGTGCCCCGGCTGATCGCGTTCTCACCGGCATCCTCCGGGCAGAACTCGCCGCCCTCCGGGCCGCAGGTCAGGTCGGCCCGGATGCCGCCGGAGTTGGTGAGGGCAAAGTCGGTGTCGTAGGTGAGCCGGATCGCGTCGGCAATTACGTTTCCGATCAGTGACTCGCAAATACGGCCGACCTCGTTGCCGCAGGAGTCGGCGCGGGGGATGGGCACCGTCGCGTTGCCGACGACCTCGCTCAGAATTGGTTGCAGCTCGGCGTCCAGCTCGGCCAGCCGTTCGGCGATCGTGGGATCGGGGGTGGTGCCGATCTCCCACGGCCGATGGATATCCGCGGTCTTGTAGACGACCTCGCCGCTGCCGGTATCGACCACCAGCCGC
>JACCYK010000152.1 GCA_013696525.1 Chloroflexia bacterium | reverse complement strand
TAGCAGAACGGCTTGCCGCTATCGAGCGTGACACATTGCCCGTCGGGGTTGTTGGGGCATTGGACGGCCTCGCCTTCGCAGATACTCTGGCCCACCTTACACCCGAACGCCCCCGGCGTAGTCCGGCATTTGCCTCTCCGGCAAGTGCCGGAGCAACAGTTGCCGTTCCGCCTGCCCTTGGCGCACGGTTTGCCGGTGCGGCGGCAGGCCGATACCTCGACCGCCGCCGTGCCGAAGACGACGGCGGCCAGGCCACCACCCGCTCCAAGGCGGAGGAAGCCGCGTCGGGAATGCGTGCTGCCCACCAGCCGTTTGGTCAATTGATCGAAGTGCGTTGCGTCCATGTCGTGCTCCGGTCGAGATGTCAAGGCTGGGGCGACCGCTGGTTAGGCCGCCGGGTAGGTGCAGGCTTGGTCAATGGGCGACACGTCGCCGCAGTGCGGGCAGGTCTTGACGCACTTCCCGTTCGGAAAGGCGTTGCAGTCGGCGTTGGCGGTGCATGCTTTACAATCTAACCCCGCGGAGCAAAACGGTTTGCCGTTGTCGAGCAGGAGGCAGGCTCCGTCCGGATTTTGGGGACAGTCGACGAACTGGTTCTGGCAGAGGTCCCCGGAGTTGACCTGGCACCCCGCCGCTCCCGGTGTCGGTCGGCACTTGCCTCGCTTACAGGTGCCGGAGCAGCACCCGCCGTTGCGCCCTCCGCCGCACGGCTTCCCGTTCCGGCGGCAGGCCAGCGCTTCGTCCGCCCCCTGACTGAAGTGCAAGGCCGATAGACCACCAGCCAGTCCCAGGCGGAGCAGGCCGCGCCGGGAGGGAGTGCTGCCCGCCAGCCGCTTCGCCAATAGATCGAAGTGCGTTCCGTCCATGGGTTCCTCCGATCAGATGTCAAGGCCGGGACGGCTCCCGATCAGGCCCGCGGATAGAAACAGCCTTGGTTGTTGTCTCCATCGCAGAACGGGCAGGTCTTGAGGCACTTGCCGTTTGGACGGAACGTGCAATCGGCGTTGGCGGTGCATGGTAGACAGTGTCCCTCCTCGACGCAGAACGGCTTGCCGGTGTCGAGTAGCACGCAGATCCCACCCGGATTCTGGGGACAGGCGATGTGCTGGCCCTGGCAGAAGTCCCCGCCGTTGACCGTACAGCCCAGCGCGCCCGGCGTCGGGCGGCACTTGCCGTTCCGGCAGGTGCCGGAGCAACAGTTGCCGTTCCGCTTGCCCTTGTCACAGGGCTTGCCGTTCTTCCGGCAGGCCAGCGCCTTCTCCGCCGCCGTGCCGAAGATGAGAGCGGCGAATCCACTGCCCACGCCCAGCCGGAGCAGGCCGCGCCGGGAGCTCGTCGGTGCGGCGATGCGTTTGATCCACTGATCGAAGGGCGTGCCATCCATGGATTTCTCCAGTCGAGATGTCAACGTTAGCGGAGACGGCTCGCTCCATCCGCGGGTAGACGCACACCAGGCCGCTGGACGAGCCATCGCATACCGGAGGGGTCCTGAGGCACTTAACACTCGGGCGAGGCGTGCAACCGGCATTCGATGTACGCGGCGCGGGTTTCAATAGCCCAAGGGGGCACCCCCGCCGCGACCGCGCGGCTTCGAGCGCGGAAATCATCACCCGGGGGTCCGTACCTTGAGCCGCCGATTGGAGATTGGCATGACTCGTTCGGCGCTCCGACCCACCGCGCTACGGCGTCGGTGTCCCCTCGGCGCACTGGGTCAGCGGCTGCCCGGCCTCGATCAGGCCGGTGAGCAGGACCGCGGTTGGCTCGTCGCTGAGGTTGCGGGCGCCGTGGATCATCCCGGTTTCGACGAACCAATCACCGGGTGCGAGTTCCGCCTCCTGGTCCCGCGTCATCGGTTCGGCTACGGCGGGCGTACCGGCCGCCATGGCGCGCATCACGGGCATGTCGCCGTGATCCAGCAGGGTGAAGCCAAGGGAGCCGGATTCGACGGAGACGACGAGCGTCCCCGGATGGGTGTGGGCGCCGATGCTACCGCCGGGGCCGAAGATGACGCGAGCCAGGACCAATGTCTGCCCCGCCGCGGCCTCCGGGGTGGCTCCCAACACCTGGGCGCTGACGTTGGTGGCGCAGGGGATGGTGACCGGCTGCGGCTCCGGTTGCGCGGCGGCGGAGCGACCGCCCAGCCCCCCGGCCGCAACGATGACCACGGCGACGATGAGATGAACCAAGCGATGCATGATGGACTCCTTGTTGCCAGGGGCAACCACAAATGACTTCCACGATGATGGACCAGTGGTCCGCCACGCCACTTCCGATGGCCAAGGGCTCGGCTTCCCGCCGCGGGTGCCCACCGCTATCGAGCGACGCTCGACATCCGCGGTCTCCGGGAACGGAAGCACGGTCACGAACGCGCGTTGGACGCCGATGACATCGGTTCTGGCCTTCCCGCGGCGAGCGCTTTGACGTCGGCGGTCGTCAACGACTGCCCGCCGATTCCCCAGTCGCCGCTTCTCACCTCCTCGACCACCACCCAAGTCACGGGGCGCATGTTCTCGCCTTCGATAGCGACCATGGTCTCGGTGAGGCGGGCAACCATCTCCCGCTTCTGCTCCTCGGTAAAGACGCCTTCGATGATCTTGACGTTGACGAGTGGCATTTCGTGATCTCCTGAGCTATACACGCTGTCCGGTCGTTTCGTGATCGTGGCCGTGGTCACACCATTCAACTACCCTCCTTTCGGGCTCGGCCCCGAACTCATGGCAATGCGCACCCCGGCCGCGACGTCCTCGCCGGGCCCGATCATCACCCGCGGTCGTCGTTAGGAAAGCGGGTCTACCGGATGGGTCTCTCCAGATGCCTTTGGCACGTTCGAGGATCGCCGGAGCGGTCCGCCGGTGCCTCGAAATGCTCGTGGATGACCCTGCCCAGCAGGGCAATCCCCCGCTCGATTCGTGCTTCCTCGACGGCGGCGAAGTTCAGCCGGAGGAACGGTTGATCGTCAGGTTCCGGAAAGAACGCGGCGCCGGCCACGAAGCTGACACCGGCTTGAAGCGCCTCACCGTAGAGGGTCGTGACGGAAACGCCCGGCGGCACGCCGACCCAGACGACGAGGCCGCCGGCGACCCCGGTCCACGTCGAGCCCGGCGGGAAGGAGCGTTCGAGCGCGGCGAGCATGGTCGCATGGCGTTGACGGTAGATGCGGCTGACGCGCTTCCAGTGGCGCTGGACGGCGCCCTGCTCCAGATAGCGGGAGAGCGCCCGCTGCATCAGGGTCGAGGAAAAGAGGTCCGAGTTGCGCTTCAGGGCCGTCAACCATTCGCGCAACGGCCCCCGAGCGACGACGTAGCCCAATCGCAGGGCAGGGATCAGGGACTTCGTGAAGCTGCCGGCGTGGATCACATTCCCGTGCCGATCGAAGGCGGCCAGCGGCGGCGGGATCGGATCACCGAAGCGAACCTCTCGGACATGGTCGTCTTCGAGGATCGGTATCCCGTGGCGGGCGGCAAGGGTCACGAGCGCGCGCCGCCTGGCCGCGCTCATCACGGCGCCGGTCGGGTTTTGGAAGGTGGGCACCGTGTAGATCAGGCGCGGTTGCTCGCGTTGGAGCACCGGCTCGAGGAGGTCGACCCGCATCCCGTCGCCATCCACCGGGATGCCGATGAG
>JACCYK010000144.1 GCA_013696525.1 Chloroflexia bacterium | reverse complement strand
AGCTTGAGGGGCTAGTGCCCGTTTAGGGCGTGAAGGTTCAAATCCTTTCCTGGGCACCACGTCGAGTCAGCGACAGCGGGCGATTAGCTCAGCTGGGAGAGCGCCACGTTTACACCGTGGATGTCAGAGGTTCGAGCCCTCTATCGCCCACCAGGCCGGGCTCCCGCCCACCTGCCAAGGTAGCTCAGTTGGTAGAGCTCACGACTGAAAATCGTGCGGTCAGCAGTTCGAGTCTGCTCCTTGGCACCACGTCGAACATCCGCTCAGGACCGTGCTCCGTCTCGGATTGCCCCCCGCGGCCTACACAATGGCGAACGCCCGGACCGGGAACGAGCCACAACCCTGGACCGGCGCCGGCACGGCAAAGAATCGAAACCCGGTTGCCGGCAGCCGATCCAATCCGCTCAAGTTCTCGACGATCGGGATTCCCGCGTCAAGAAGCAGCGAATGCGCCGGTCGAGCTGGATCATCCGTATCGTCGGCATTGAGAGCGTCAATCCCCACCAACCACACGCCGCAATCGACCAACGCCTGCGCCGTGGCGCGGGTGATGAATGGCGCGCCCGTCGGATAGGCGGCCGTTCTCCACTTGTTATCCCAACCCGTCTGGAAGAGCACGGCGCCACCGATTAGCGTGGCGTCATGTCCCGCGAGGAGACTGGGCTCGATTGTCCGCTCGGGGCCCACCGAGACGTCAATCCTGGTGCCGGGCAGATCCGCCATTCGCTCCAGCGGCAGGTCGGCAAGATCCACACCGTCGGCAAATCGGTGGAACGGCGAGTCGATGTAGGTGCCCGAGTTGCCGATGAGCAGGACTTGGTGAATCGCGAACTCGGTGCCCGCGGCGTAGCGTGCTCGCGAAGCGTCGCGCGACAAGAATTCGGTCACCTCCGGCGCCGGTAGCCACGGGTAGGTGTGCTGGCCCGACACCAGCGGATGACTGAGATCGACGAGCGTCGCCATGCTACTCTCCACTCCATGCCCAACCGGTTGCCGGGCTTGGTCCCGACTCGACGGGTAAATCGGCTCGCTCACCCCATTCGTTCCACGACCCGTCATAGTTCGCGAAGTAGGCGTGCCCCGTACGATGCAGGGCAAAGAGCACCGCCGTGGCCGTGACGCCGCCATTACAATAGGCGACGACTCGCTCATCCTGGCCAATGCCTCCGGCTTCGAGGATCGCTCGTTGCTCGGCAACCGGTTTCCAGGTTCCGTCTTCGTTCACCAACGACTTTGCCGGGACATGGACGGCGGTCGGGATGCGACCGCCCCGGCTGCCGCGGACGATCTGACCGCTGTACTGACCGGCATCGCGGGCATCGACGATCGTCCCCGCTCCCGTGCCCATCAGGTCCAGCACGTCCGCCGCGTCGACGCGAAGTTGAGGTCGCATCCGAGGGATAAACGTCGCTTGCGACGTGACTGGCGCGGACGTGACCAGCGGTCGTCCCTCCCGCACCCATTTCTGATGCCCGCCATCGAGCACCGCCGCCCGGTCATGTCCGTAGTAGCGTAATGCCCACCAGAGCCGGGTCGCGAAATTGCCGCCGGTGTGGTCAACAATCACGACATCGGACTCGCTACCGATACCCCGCGCTTCCATCGCGGCGGCGAACCTCCCCGGCGGCGCAATCTGCGCTTTCACCGGATGGTCGGGATCGACGATGTCCGACGTCCAATCGATATACATCGCCCCTGGAAGGTGCCCGGCCTCATACTCTTCCCGCGCCGCCACGTACTCAGCTCGCTGCCGGCCGTCGCCGAGATCGGTCGTATGGACATAGCCACGAATATCCACGATCCGCAGCCGCGGCTGTTCGAGGTTATCCGCGAGCCACCCGGTGGTGACCAAGCTATCCGGCAGTATCGTCGAGCTTTCCGCGGTCATCCCAACATCCTTTCACATGCCAGTCTTTGCCAGGCAGTGAACAATCGAGCGAGCCTTCGAGCCCGCGATCGTGCTTGACACGCCCGTGTCGCCTGACTACAATCCTAACGCGGCGGCGGTAAGCTGCGCGGAAGTGGCTCAGTGGTAGAGCATCTCCTTGCCAAGGAGAAGGTCGCGAGTTCGAATCTCGTCTTCCGCTCCC
>JACCYK010000138.1 GCA_013696525.1 Chloroflexia bacterium | reverse complement strand
CCAGCTCCGGCCGCTCGATGGCGCCGAAATCCCGGACGGGGCGAAGCTCGACGACCTCAAGCGCTGGCTCGACGCCGGCCGCTTTCCCGACCAGACGATCTTCCATCAGCATTTTCCCTATTCACTGGCCCTGGTCACCCTGGTCGAGGCGGTGCCGGCTCATCTCGTGACCGTGGTCCGCGATCCCTACGACGCCTTTGTCTCCTCGTACTTCGCAATCCAATCGGGAGCGGGCCGCGCCCACGCGGGCCCCCGGCGCACCGACGCCATCCTCAACAAACCGCTCGATTCGCCGGAGGTGTATGCCTACCTGCAAACCGGCGGCTTCCGCCAGCACCTGGTGCGGGCCCATGATTACATTCAGAGCGGACGCTCGACCATCCTCCGCTACGAGAACCTGCATCGTGATCCAGTCGCCGAGCTGACGCGATTGACCGAAGTGATTGGGCCGGTCGCCGAGGAGCGCTTGACCCGCTCCATCGACGCCTGTAGCGCCGACAACATGCGCAAGGCAGGCGGCCAGACCGCCGGCCATGTGCGGACGGCGAAAGTCGGCGACTCGCGGGAGAGGCTGACCGAGCACCACCTCGCCATCTTCCGCGAGCTGCACGCCGACTTGATCCGGGAGATGGGCTATCAGGTCCGTTAGGGAACCTGGGGTCCGGCGCTCGCACCCGGCCGCCGGCCGATGGGCGCCTCGCTCTACAATGGGGGGATGGCGACAGCCACCGGCATCCGGGCGGCAGCGAGAGGCGCGGCTATGAACATCGTCGACATCGCGCTGCTCGTCATTGTCGGCATCCTGGCCGTCCTCGGGCTGCGCCGCGGCTTCATCATGGGCCTGCTCGATCTGCTTGGCATCGCCGCTGGGCTCGTCATTGCTTCCCTCTACTATCAGCAACTGATCGAACCGTTGACCAATCTCGGCCTGAACCGCGAGACGGCGGCGATCGTCGCCTTCGTCGTCCTCAACATCGTCGCCCTCACCATCGCCTCGGCCATCACCGGGTTCATCTTCCAACCGTTGAGCCGGTTCCCCTGGCCGTTCCTCGTGCGCTGGGGCGATAGCATCCTGGGCCTCATCCCCGGCGCCATCAAGGGACTCGCCCTGGCGGCGGTGATTGTCCTGCCGCTGGCGTTCCTGCAGCGGCCCCAAATCATCAGTGACGAAGTCCGCGCCTCCCGGTTTGCCGAACCGTTGGTCGGGATCGGGCTCGATGCGCTGTATACGGCCATCGATCGCTATGGGATCAATCTCGCCGACTTCGCGGTGATCACGGCCCAACCGGAGACCAGCTTCACCCAACTCCCGTTCACCGTCACCGACGGCACGCGGGCCGATGAAGCGGCGGAGATGGAAATGGTCACCCTGGTTAACCGGGTCCGCACCGAGAACGGGCTCAACCCGCTGGCGATCGACCCTGACCTGACCGCCGTCAGCCGCGCCCACAGCGAGGAGATGTTCAGCCTTGGCTATTTCGCCCATACCTCAAAGGTGACCGGCAACTCCGTGGATCGGCTGAACGCGGCCGGCGCCCGGTATGTCGCGACCGGCGAAAACCTCGCCTATGCCCCCTCGGTCGCCACCGCCCACCTCCGCCTGCTCGCTAGCCCCGACCACTACGCGAACATCATGAACCCCAACTTCACCCGGATCGGGATCGGCGCCATCCGGGCCGAGCACCGGGGTCTGATGATTACCCAAACCTTCGCCCGGTAGCGACGGCCCCCCTCACCCCCAATCCCGCGGGAACACGACCGCTCTCCCCCAGAATTGGGGGCGGGGGAGCGTTACGATGCCCGGTGGATGGTAGAGTGTAGCGGCATCGTTGGCGGCCGCTCGCCGCCGACCGGCGCCGCAACCAAACGCATCACGACGGAGGGACGTGTGGATATCATCCTCCCGGTCGCCGGGTTGGGTACACGATTGCGGCCGCAAACCTGGAGCAAGCCGAAACCGCTGGTGTCGGTCGCCGGCAAGCCGATGCTGGCGCATGTGCTGGACCGCGTTTTGCCCTTGCAACCCAAGCAGATCGTCTTCATCACCGGCTTCCTCGGTGATCGCCTTGAGGCGTGGGCGCGGGCCAACTATGACCTCCCCCTGGCCTTCGTCGAACAGCCGGAGATGAAGGGACAGACCGACGCCATCATTCGCACCCGCGACCTGGTGACGGACGACGCCCTGATCCTCTTCCCCGATATGCTGTTCGAGGCCGATTTCTCCAGCCTGGCCACCGTCGATGCCGACGTGGTGGCCTTCACCAAAGAGATCGACGACCCCTCGGCCTTCGGCATCGCCATCGAAGAGGGGGACAGGATCGTCAAGCTGGTCGAGAAGCCCAAAGAGCTGGTCTCGAACCTGGCGGTGGTCGGCATCTATTACATCAAGGAGATGGCGCAACTCTACGCCGCGATCGAAGAGCAAATGGCCCGCGGCATCATGTTGAAGAACGAGTATTTCATCGCTGATGCGATCCAAATCATGATCGACGGCGGCT
>JACCYK010000135.1 GCA_013696525.1 Chloroflexia bacterium | reverse complement strand
GCCTCCTCAAGATGCTGCCAGCGGAATGGCCGTGCTGGTCGAGTGCGTAGGCGGCCCATTGCGAGATCGTGTCGGTCCCCGGTCTGCCGCGGCTACCGATCGGGTGTTGGTACGCTACACCCGCCGTCGTTCGTCCGCAAGTCGTCGATCTCCGCGAGAATTCCCCCACGATTCGCATGAGCGAGGGACCTCACTGGTAAACGGGACAAGAATTTTCGACCCCAACTACATGTATGTTATCGTTCACTGATGAGGGTCCAGGTAATCCCTGAAGCGGACGCGGAACTCCATGCGCTGCCGCTCAACGAGCGAAAAGCGATGTTAAACGCACTCAACAAGCTACGTGACATGACCGATCGCTTGTCGTATCCGCATAGCAGCCCTGTCCAGGGTACGCGGCTGCGAGAATTGCGGCCAAGAGCGGGACGCTCCCCATGGCGTGCGTTGTATCAGCGCATTGGTGACCGGATCGTGGTTGCTGCCATTTGCCCGGAGGCGACTCAGGATTCTCGCGGTTTTGCCCGCGGCATCGCCACCGCTTCGGTTCGCCTCGATCAGTACAAGGAGAATTTCTAATGCCAGGTAAGACACTGAGCTATGAAGAGGTCGAAGCGTCGCTCCTAGCTGATCCGGAGATGCGAGCGTACTGGGAGCAGACCGCGTTCGCCCGAGCGATCGCCAACCAAGTGATCCGCTACCGGATCGATCACAACCTGTCGCAACGCGGTCTGGCAAAGCGACTGGGCGTATCTCAAGCACTTGTTGGCCGGCTCGAGCTGGGGGAGCACGAGCCGCGGCTCAGCACGTTGCGGACCTTGGCCCGTGTCCTCGGGATGCGGTTCAGCATCGAGATCCATCAAGCCGGGCAGGGTCCAGCCGTTGACCTTGCGAGCGATGAGCGGTACATCGAACGGTTTACCGCCGACGGCGTCGAAACCTTGGTCCGCGCGAGCTGATCGCCCGCGGCCACGAGCCCGTGCGTCGTTCGACAGCGGAGTGATATTAACGACACTTCACGAAATTTAACGCACCAGCCACCCGGTTTTACATGCCGTTTACCAGACGTTAACGGGCCGCGCTTTATCCTCCGAGCATGGCAACGTCGGTGCGACTAGGGCCAGATGAATCGACAAGCGGGGAGCGGCGACGCCTGGCGGCGCCCTTGGCCCAGCTTGCCGACCAGGAACGGGCCCTGGTGCTGGTGGTCGAGGACGACCCGACGTTGCTCAGCACCCTCGCCTTCAATCTCTCGCGCGAGGGCTACCAAGTCCTCACCGCCTGCGACGGCGAGCAGGGGCTGGCCCTGGCGATCCGCGAGGCGGAGCAGCTCGACCTGATGCTGCTCGATCTGATGTTGCCGGGGATGTCCGGGTTCGATGTCTTGCGCCGTCTGCGCTCCACCTCGGACGTGCCGGTGCTCATCCTCTCCGCCCGCGGCGAAACCGATGACAAGGTCGACGGCTTCGAGTTCGGCGCCGATGACTACATCACCAAACCGTTCGTGCTGCGCGAGTTGCTGGCCCGGGTCCGGGCCACGGTCCGCCGCCGGGCGCTGCCGGCGGCGCGGCCGCCGTCGGTCTTGCAGCGGGGGCCGCTGCGGATCGAGCTGGAACGGCGGACGGTGCGCATCGACAACCAGGAGGTCCGGCTGCGGCCCAAGGAGTACGGGCTGCTGACCGCCCTGGCGATGGAGCCCGGCAAAGTCTTCAGCCGGCAGGACTTGCTCGATCTGGTCTGGGGCGAGGAAGTGATCGTCGATGAGCGGACCGTCGATGTCCACATTTCCTGGTTGCGCGGCAAATTGACCGAGGCTGGTTTGGAAAGCGATGTGATCCGGACCGTGTACGGCGCGGGCTATCGCTTTCTCATTCACCGAACTGATCCCCTCGTTGAAGCAGAGCAGGCCGTGGCCGGGGGATCGTGACTTACTTTGCGTCATGACCGGCGGCAGGGGTCGCCGGGTGCAATGGCAACGGTCCTGGAAACGTCGGCTCCAGGCCGTGGAACCGAGGTACTGAGGAGGTTCAGAGGAATGTCGATAGGGAGCAAGATGCGAGCGCGAGCGGCGCGGGCCGGATTGGCCCTGGCGCTGTTCGGCACGCTCGCGTTCGCGACGGCGCCGGTCCTGGCGCAGGAGACGGACCTCGGGTCGCTCAGCGGCTCGATCGAGATTGACGGTTCGTCCACCGTCGCCCCGGTCAGTGAAGCGGTGGCCGAGGAATTTGGCCTGGCTGGTGCCGAAAATGTTGAGATCGCGCTCGGTGTGTCCGGCACCGGCGGCGGCTTCGAGCGCTTCTGCGCTGGCGAGACCGCCATCTCGAATGCCTCGCGCCCGATTAGCGAGAGCGAGGTTGAGCTTTGCGCCGAGAACGGCGTTGACTACAACCTGTTCGAGTTGGGGCAGGACGGCATCACGGTCGTCGTCAACCCGGCCAACACGTTCCTGACCTGCCTGTCCGTCGAGAGCCTGGCGGCGATCTGGGAAGATGGCGGCACGATCGAGACCTATGCTGACGTCAATCCTGAGTTCCCGGCGGACCCGATCAACCTCTACGGGCCGGGGCCGGATTCCGGCACCTTCGATTTCTTCAACGAGGTCATCCTGGGTGAGGATCGCGTGTCAACCACCGACTACACCCC
>JACCYK010000134.1 GCA_013696525.1 Chloroflexia bacterium | reverse complement strand
GAGGAAAGGAGCCACCGTGGCCCCCGGCGCCATTTCCGCGATCGTCTCCTTGATGATCTCAAACAGGGGCGAGGCGGGGTCGAACTCGAGCCCTGGCTCGCGTGACAACAGTTCGACCTCGACCTCGTCGCCGACGACGCTTTGCACGAGCGACCGCCACTCCTCGGGGTCGGTGCCGGGGAGGAACCGGGCATCGACGCCGAGCGTCACCTCGGAAGGGATCACGTTAATCGTCTTACCGCCCTGGATGACCGTCGGCACGGCGGTGTCCCGCGTCGTGGCCCGGACGATGCGATGCACCAGGGGCTCGACCGGCATCGCCTGGATGGCCTCAAGCATCGGGTTCTCGATGACCCTCGCCACCGCGGCGGCGCCCGCCTCGTCGAGGGCGGCGGCAATCGTTTCGAGCAGGATCCGCACCGGGGTCGTCACCCTGGTTGGCGGTTCCCAAGCGGTGAGCCGGTGGAGGGCGTCGCTCATCTTCGTCATCGCGGTGCCATCGAGTGGGACCGAAGCATGCCCCGCCGGGCCGCGGGCGGTGACCTGCAGCCGGGCCGGACCCTTCTCGCCCGATTGGCAAAGGTAGATACGCTGATCGCCGACGAGGATCGAGCGCCCTCCCCCTTCGTTGATGGCGTACTCGGCGTCGAGGACATCGGGCCGGTGCCGCCAGAGCCAGGCCGCGCCGAGCTGACCGCCCCGCTCCTCGTCGGCAAAGGCAGCGAACGTGACATCGCGACTGAGCGCCACGTTGTAGCGGGCAAGGGCCAGCAGGACGGCCAGCTCGGCCGCGACCTGCCCCTTCATGTCGAGCACGCCGCGGCCCCAGATGTAGCCATCGACGATGTCGCCACCGAATGGGTCTTGGCTCCACTTGTCCGGCTCGACGCTGACCACGTCGGTATGGCCGGTGAGGAGCAGCGGCCGTCCGGTGGGCCGTTCGGCCCGGAGCCGGGCGACGACCGAGCCGCGACCGGGCGCGGCTTCGATGACTTCGGCCCCGATGCCCGCGGTTTGGAGGAGATTGGCAATATAGGTGGCGGCCGGCGTCTCGTTGCCGGGAAGATTAACGGTCTCGAATCGCAGTAACGCTTGCAGGATCCGAACCGCATCGTCGCCGATCACGTTCCAATCCATCTGTTGCTGGCTGCCGCTGGGTGCCGCCGTGGTCACGGATACCTCCTTAGGGCGTGAATCGAACGCTCGTCCCACGATCATGTCGAGCAAACGATTAGACGGCGACCGGTAGGCTGGTCAGGCCGCGGTGATGCCGGTCAGGCGCCAGACCAGCTCCTTCGGTGCCGCCGCCAACCGGATCTCGGGGAACCGCGCCACGAGCGATGGTAACGCGATCTGACCTTCCATTCGTGCCAGCGGCGCCCCGAGGCAGGCGTGATTGCCGGTGCCGAAGCCCAGATGTCGAGTGGCAGCGCGGGTGATGTCGAAGCGTTCCGGGTTGTCCACCAGCTCTGGATCGCGGTCGGCGGCGGCGATCATGACATTCAACGGCTCACCGCGTCGGATTTGCTGGCCACCTAGCACCAGGTCTTCGCGCGCGTATCGGGCGAGCGACATTTCTACCGGGCCGTAGAAGCGCAGGATTTCCTCGATCGCCGGCTTGATGTGCCGTTGGGGATCGGCTTTGAACAGCGCCAGTTGATCGGGATGCTCGAAGAAGGCCAACATGCCGTTGCCGATCAGGTTGACCGTTGTCTCGTGCCCGGCCACGATCAGCAAGAAGATCATCGCGATCAGCTCCTGCTCACTCAGGACGTCCCCTTCCTCCTCGGCCTGAAGCAGGCCGGAGAACAGGTCGTCGCCGGGCGTTTGCCGCTTCTCGTTGGCAAGCCGCATCAGGTAGAAGGCAAAGGCGCCCAGCGATTCCATCGCCTCCGGGTTGGTGCCGGCTTGCGGGTTGAGCTCGAGCACGGCGTTCGACCATTGGCGAAACCGGTCACGGTCCTCGCCCGGGATGCCGAGCATTTCGGAGATGACGGTGATTGGAAGGGGAAAGGCGTAGTGCTCCAGGAGGTCGAATTGCCGGTTGCCGGTGGTATTGAGGTGCGATTCAAGGTCGTCGAGCAGCGTGTCCGCGAGCTGTTGGATGCGTGGCCACAGACCTTCGACGAATTTTGGGGTAAAGCTTTGGGAGACGAGCTTTCGCAGCCGGGAGTGTTGCGGCGGATCGACGCCGAGCAGGTGGTCGCTGAACAGGCGGTCGGTGGCGATCGCGTCCTCCCGGTCCTCCGCCGGCAAGTGGCCGTAGTAGGCATCGTTGGCGGCCTTCAGCTCCTCTTCCGTCAGGACCGTCCGGTAGTCGTTGGCGAAGCGCCGGTGGTCCTTGAGCACCGTCTGCGCTACATCGTACCCTAGGATTAGCCAGAACGGGTTGCCGTTTGGGGCATGCAATCGGGTGACCGTCTCCATGGCCCGGACCCGTGCGTAGACGGGGAACGCATTCGCCTTGAAGGCGGGGTCGAAGATGTTGATCGCGGACGCGACGTCCATGCGGAGTCCTTTCTATCGATCTCGACTCACTGGCGGTGAGATGAACCGACGGAGGCTTCAGAACGTCCCGCCGCCAAGTGACCGCGGCACCACATCCCCCGCCGGAGCCAATGGTAAACCGTCTGTAGTAGCCGTCACCAGCCGCCCGGCGGCGTCGCGGTTTCGTGACAATTGACCGGTACAGCCCGTTGGGCCGTGACCGGAGGGGCACGGCGACGTCATGGAGGCGCCGCTTGTGATGATTCATGGAGGAACCGTTGTTCGGACTGGGTGTAGTCAGTGCGATTGCGTTTTCGGTGTTCGCGACGCTGGGAACGGCGTCCGCGCAGGAGCTCGATTTCGCGAATAGTGACGAGATCATTAGTACCCTCGGCTACCAGGAAGCCGACGTGAGCGCGTCCCCGGACGGCGTGAGCGCGCCGGAGACATTGGCAGCGGGCTACTCGCTCGTCACGTTGAGTGGGGACGACGCCAATGCGGCGTACCTCAACATCGTGCAATACCCGGCCGAGCTCGACGAGGCGACCGCTATCGAGCAAGCCTTGCTCGCCGGCGCCGGCGACATGCCGCAAGAGGGTTGGACCTACTTCGGCGGCGCCAACACGCCGGAGCTCGGCGAGGCCGAGACCTTCGCCATCAATCTGGAGCCCGGGGAGTACCACTGGGCGGTGTCGTACTACGAGCCGTACTCGGGTGGCGATGAGCCCGAAGCGTTCATGCACCTGCGTCCGCTCACGGTGACCGAGGGCGAGGCGGATGCCGCGGCGCCGGAGGCGGCGGTCACGCTTGAGATAACCGACGAGCTCCAGTACATCGTGACCCCCGATCCGGTGCCGACCGGGCCGCACATCTGGGAGATCACGAACACCGGGACGGATCACGCCCACCATGTCGTGATCTTTTCGACGCCTGATGACGTGACGGCGCAAGATATTATCGGCGAGTTCAACGCGATGATGTCCGGCACCCCGATGGCGTGCGAGCCGCTGATGGCGCAATTCGGCGGCGGCGCCTACACGGCGTTGCAATCCGGCGGCCAGACAACCTGGGCCGAGTTCAACTTTGAGCCCGGCACCTACGCCGCGATCTGCTTCATCCTCGATCCGGAGACGGGCCGGCCGCATGTGCTCGACGGCATGGTGACGAGCTTCACCGTCGAGTAACCGCCACGGCCAAACCACGACCACATGAGGGGGCACGCTCTGGCGCTTGCCCCCTCATCGTGCCAGCGGCACGTCGGGTGAGACCTTCGCCCAAAATTCCGCCAGCTTGGCGGCGAGGGCGGCATGCTCCGGCAGCGTGAGATCCGGATCGCGAACCAGGACATCGGTTGCCGCGTGCTGAGCTTGGCTCGCCAGCTCGGTCAACGACTCGATGCCGATCCAGGACATCTCGGGCAGGCCACTTTGGCGGGTGCCGATGAAGTCGCCGGGACCACGCAACTCCAAGTCCTTCTCGGCCAGGGTGAAGCCGTTATCGGTTGCCTCCATCATCCGCAAGCGTTCCTCACCGTCCGGCGACGATTCATCCGCCAGCAACAGGCAGTAGGACTTGGCGCCGCCGCGGCCGACACGGCCCCGGAATTGATGGAGCTGGGCTAGTCCGAAGCGATCGGCGCCCTCCACCAGCATCACTGTGGCGTTCGGGATATCAATCCCGACTTCGATCACCGAGGTGGAGACTAGTACATCAAAGTCTCGATTCCGAAACGCGGTCATCACCGCGTCCTTGTCCCGGCCGCTCATCCGGCCGTGGAGGGTGGCGACCCGGAGCTCGGGGAAGACCTCGTCCTGGAGCCGCCGCGCTTCGTCGACGGCGGCCTTGGCCTCGGTCTTCTCGTTGGCTTCGACCAGGGGACAGATGACGAAGACCTGACGGCCGGCATCGACCTCGTCCCGCACCAGCTCATAGGCCGCGGCGCGATCGCCGCCGACATAGCGCCGGGTGACCACCGGCACCCGGCCGGGCGGCCGCTCGGCGATGACCGAGACGTCGAGGTCGCCATGCAGCACCATATTAAGGGTCCGCGGAATCGGCGTCGCCGTCATTGACAATTGGTGCGGCAGGGCGCCGGTCGCTTTGTCGGGCAGCTCGGCTCGCTGCCGGACGCCGAACCGGTGTTGCTCATCGACCACGGAGAGGCCGAGCCGGGCGAACGCGACCGTGCCCTGGATCAGGGCGTGGGTGCCGATCAAGATGTCGATCTCCCCCGCTTGACACCCCGCGCCGATTCGCCGGCGTTCCCGCACCGGTGTGCTGCCGGTCAGCAGCGCGATCGCGGGTTGCTCATCGGTTGGGAGGTCGGCGTACAGCGCCCGCAGACTCTGTTCGTGCTGCTCGGCTAGGATCTCCGTGGGCGCCATCAAGGCGCCCTGGCGGCCGTTGGCGCG
>JACCYK010000117.1 GCA_013696525.1 Chloroflexia bacterium | reverse complement strand
CAACAAGGCCGGCGCCGGCTCGCCGCCGGCGGCGAGCGCGGCCTGGAGTTGGGCCAGCGGCGGCGCCGGCAGCGGGGTCTCCGCCACCAGCGCGATCTGCCCGGCATAGCCGAGGAGCGCCCAATGGTGGGCATTGACCGCCAGCCCGATCGCGTTCGCGGGGCGCCCCGCGAGCTGGCTGACCAGCAGGTTGGCGAAGAGGACGAGCACCCAATACGGGGCATTGACCACGCCGGCGATCTGCGCCACGGCCAGCGTGATGAGGAGGATGGGACCGATCCAGGCGACCACCCGTAGCCACGTCCGATCCGCCAGCCAGCGCGGCCCCTCGGCCCAGGCGAGGAGAGGCTCGGGATCGCGCCGATCCTCGGCGGCGAGCCGGCCCTCGGCGGTCAATGCTTGGCGGAACGCCAGCCCCGGCGCCAGCGCGGCGACGGCGGCTTGGCGATCGCGGACGACGGCGGGAGCGGCCGGGGTCAGCAGCCAGGCGGTCAGCGCGCGAAAGCCGAATGGAGTGCTGGTGGTGTCGATCAGTTGCACGACCGAGGCCCGGCCGACGAGATCGAGATCGGCGGCGAAGGGATAATCCGGCGGCAGCGCGACCGGCGGTGGCTCAGGCAGCGCCGCCCAGTCGCGGCCGATCCGCGCCACCGCCTCGTCATTGATCGCATACATGGCGGCGGCCCGGCGCCGCCGCTTCCCCAGCCGGTGGTGATAGACGGCCAGCGCCACGAACAGCGCCAGCAGCGGGACCCCGAGCGCGATCGCCACCGGCGCGGCCCGCCAGAGACCCCAGCCGATGACGCCGGCGCCGGCGGCGAAAGCGAGCAATCGCTGGTTGGCGACGCCGTTCCAACGTTGGGTCAAGCCGTCCCGCTCCGTCGCATAGCGAACCCGGAGCGCGCGATAGGTCTCTTCCGGCGTCGAATCAAGCTGAGCGGTCGGCAACGGCACCTTCTCTTCACTCCGTGACGGTCGAAGCGGCCCGCCCGGCACGATGATACCGCGTCCCGCCGTGCCGCCAGGGAAGTTGGAGTGTTGATCGGGAAGCGGGCGACGACCGCGGACCCCGTTCTAGGTGACGGCCGCCGCCTGACCGAACCAATGTTCGTACACCCCTTGACATTCCGGCACCATCCAGTACAATCGTTCTAGTAGCACATCGGTTCTGGACAGTGACTGTTCGGACCGGACCGGCGACATCGCGGTTCCCGCCGCGACGGCGGTTGTGGAGACAGCCACTCCCAACCCCTCCCCCGCCGGAACCCGCTCCTGGCGCCACCAGCGCCGCCGTCGCGCTCCCCGCCGCGATGGGTGCTACCACTACACCCCGCACTGGTCCCGCTTCGCCCGGGTGAGGAGCTGCCGCTCCCAACGTCTCCTGCTGCTCACCCGGCGCGAACCAGCCGCTGGCAGGTGCCGTGTCACCGTGGCACGAGCAATGCGTACTCGTGAGGTGACCGCCACCGAAGGCCAGCCCGTCGTGCCTTCTTCCCGCACCGGCGTCGCCCCGACCACCGCTCATTGTTGGAGGTAGCGACTGATGCGAACGTGGCAACCCATCCGCCTTTCCCACCCGATCCTGAGCCTGCTGACCGGCGCCTGCGTCACCCTCGCCGTGATCGCGCTCATCTTGGCGGCGACATCGGCCGGGGCGATCGCGGAATCGACGCCCGCGAAGCTCGCGGTCAACCCGGCCGAAACGATTGTTACTGGTACCGTCGTTGGCGTTGGCGAGGGATTGATCGGTATCCAGGAAGCGGCGGCAACGGCCCCGGTGGCGTTCCCCGTCGCCGCCGGCACGACGATGAGCCGGGACGGAACGGCGGTCGGCCTGGCCGACCTGCGCCAGCACGATGCGGTGTCGCTGACCGTTGATAGCGCTACTGGCACCGTGTCGCGGGTGGTCGCCGAGCCCGCGCCGGGCCCGATGTTCCAGCCATCAGACAGCACCGCGGCCGTCGCTGCCCTCGGGCTTATCATCGCCGCCATTATCCTGGCAGCCCGTCTCTGGCCGGACATGACGGCCGCCGGACGACCGGGGCCATCACGAGCCGCGCCGATCCACGGGCCGCGCCTGCCCCAGCTGAGCCTTCCCTCGTATGGCCGCACCCGCCAACCGGAGTGCCAAGCCTAGCCGTCTCGCTGACTATCCCACTCCCCCCTCTCCCATGACGAGGAGCGCCAGACATCCGGCGCTCCTCGTCGTTTTCGACGTTCGCCGGCCTTGACGATGGGCGCATCGGAACGTACCCTCGGGGGCACAACCGAAGATCGCACCTACGGGAGCTCGGGGAGCCGGGCTGAGAGGGTGGTCTGACCGCGCCCGCGGTCCCGCCGCCGACCGTCGAACCTGATCGGGGTAATGCCCGCGCAGGAATGATGACGAGACCACCTCGCGCCTCGATCCCCGTTCGGGCTCTCTGGCGCGATCATTGTGCAGCACGCGGCGTCGCTCGCCGCGGACAACAAAGGAGGTCTCCCGTGCGCTTCGTCACGATCGCCGGCCACCCCACCGGCCGGGTCCGGGCCGCTCTCGCCGTCTCGCTCCTGATCGTCTCTACCCTCGTCGCCGGCATCCTGCCCCGGTTCGCGGACCATGCCCGCTGGCTGCCCGGTCCGGTGGCGCTGGCCCAGGATCTGACCCCGGTCACCGTTGCCCTCGATTGGTACCCGAACGCGAACCACGCCGGGTTGTACCTGGCCCAAGAGCGCGGCTACTTCGCCGAGGCGGGGCTGGCGGTCGAGCTGT
>JACCYK010000096.1 GCA_013696525.1 Chloroflexia bacterium | reverse complement strand
GTTCGGTGATGTTCGCCTGATGAACGGCGCGACCGCCAAAATAGTCGCGGCTCGACTTTCCGTTGACGGTCATCCCGCCGTTGCCAGGGTACATCCGCACCCGGGCAATTGCCGACTTTCGCCGGCCTGTTCCGTAATGATAGGCAGTATCGGTCATGCGTTTCGTCCCTCGCTTGGCGCCACGATGATGAGCGCTCTGCTACCTTGTCCTGTCCTGCGACGTTGACGTACGACGGCTAGCGCCCCAACTCGAGTGGCTCGGGCGCCTGGCTCAGATGCGGATGGGTCGGCCCCGCGTAAATCTTCAGCTTCTTCAATTGCTTCTCGCCCATCGAGTTCCGTGGCAGCATACCCCGCACCGCCGATTCGAGAATCCGTTCCGGGTGCGATTGGCGGACCTGTTGCACGGTGCGCTGCCGCAAGCCACCCGGATAGTTCGAGTGGCTATAGTACACCTTCTGCGTTTCCTTCTTACCAGTCAGCACCACCTTCGCGGCATTGACCACGACGACGAAATCGCCCATGTCCATATGGGGGGCAAAGGTTGGCTTGTCCTTGCCGCGCAAGGTGCTGGCGATGATCGTCGCGATGCGCCCGAGGGTCTTGCCCTCGGCATCGACCACGTACCACTTCTTGCCAAGATGAGCTTCGAAACCCTTTGGTGACCAGGTGCGCCGTTCCACGATCTCCCTCTCCTTATCCAGTAGCCGCCGCACGGTCTCGTCCGCCGGGGTCCGTCGGGCTTGCATCGGAAAGCCGCGGGTTCGTCGAATCGCCATTGCTTGCCGTCCACGGCGAATATCCGATCTGCCACAGCGTGAGACCATGCGGAGGTGCCGTGGCGCCGGCCGCTCGCCGATCGCGGACGGACAACAGTTCGGCAATGTCGTCCACCGACGTTACCCCGCGTCCCACATCCACAATGATAGCCACAATGTTGCGCACCATCCGCGGCAGGAATCCGTCGGCCACAACATGAATCTCAAAAAGCCGGCCACCATCGTCGGCCGGCCCCCACCACGGCGAAACCTGCCGGCAATCGCAGGCGTACACCGTTCGGGTCGTGCCTCTAGCCCGGGTGCGGACGTCGGACCACGGGACGCCATCGCCGCCCCCGGCAACCGTGGCGAAATCGTTGGTCCCGATGAACCGGCTCGCCGCCGTCGCCATTGTCTCGCCGTTGAGGCGGCTTCTCCGGTGCCAGGCGAAGGCACGGCCCAGGGGGGCTCGGGCACCAGACCAAACGCGATAGCGATACTCTCGCCAAGACGCCTCGAACCTCGGATGAAAGTCGCCCGCGCGTCGTTCCAGATGCCTCACCGCGATATCATCCGGCAGATTGGCGTTCAATGCAGCCCGCAGTGTCTCGTCGTTCAAGTCGGGCCGGTGGTCGTCACACGCCACCACCTGCCCCGCCGCATGAACGGCACGATCCGTGCGTCCCGCGAAAACGGTCCGGACTTCGGGAAACCGCAGCGTCGCCAGCGCACGCTCCAGCTCGCCCTGCACCGTTCGCGCTCCGGGCTGCACCTGGGATCCCGCGAAGCCGCTCCCATCATAGGTCACGGTCAGCACCAGCCGAGCCATGATCGGCTCTGTTCCACGTCACACCGCATGCGTCGCTAATCCACCAACTCGATAAGGGCCAACGGAGCCGCATCGCCGCGCCGGGGGCCAAGCTTCGAAATACGGGTGTAGCCGCCCGGAGCGGTCTCGAACCTCGGCGCGATCACATCGAACAATTTCGCCGTCGCCAGGTGGTGATCGATTTTCGACATGATGAGATTTCGATGGTGCGGCGTGTCATCCCGCGCGATCGTGATCAACTTTTCGACCACCGGCCGCAGGGTCTTCGCCTTCGCCTCGGTCGTCGTGATCCGCTCATGCAGGATCATCGAAACCGCTTGTTGCCGGATCAGCGCTTTGCGCTGAGCCGGGTTTCGGCCGAATTTTCGGCCCGCCTTCTGGTGCCTCACTCGGCTTCCTCCTCGCGGCCGGTGCTACCGACGCCGGCTGCCTCAGCCCGCAGGCTGGCAATTGCCTCCGCCACGTCATCCCCGCGGCCGTCATCTTCAGCGCCAGCGGCCGCAACGTCGTCATCACTTGACTCGTCAACGAGCTCTCCGCTGACATCGGCCTCGGCTGCCACTGCCGTGGGCTCGGTTTCCGGCAAGTAACCGTACTCGGCCAGCTTTTCACGCAGCTCCGTGAGCGACCGCGGGCCGAA
The DNA here is from genome assembly GCA_013696525.1 of Chloroflexia bacterium. GTDB lineage: Bacteria > Chloroflexota > Chloroflexia > Thermomicrobiales > UBA6265 > JACCYK01. Next base: position 5,884 of record JACCYK010000096.1, on the reverse strand, counting down.
ATTTCGAATCGAAAGCAACTGGTCGGGATCCATGGTGAGAATCTGGCCAACACGTTCGATCTGCCGGCTGCGGAGAGCGTTGAGCACGCGTGGCGACAGCCCTAGCTCTGCCAGCGGACGATTCTGCACCTCGTCCGAGATGAACGGGCTCGCGGCCGATGCCGTATCTCGGGTGCGCTGATTGAATTGCGCAAACACCCGCGATTGATCCATCAGGATCTGCGCCGATTCGGCCAGGGCATCCTCGGGTTCGATCGTGCCGTCCGTCAGCACCTCGATGATGAGCCGATCGAAGTCGGTCGAGGACCCGACACGGGTGTGTTCGACGACGAAATTTACCTTCTCGACCGGCGTGAAGATCGCATCGATCGGGATTTCGCCCAAGGAATACGTCTCTTGCTCTTCAGCCGGACGATACCCCCGCGCCTCCGTCACCCAGATGTCCATGTCCAGAACGCCGTCGGGTGAGTCAATGGTGGCGATAATCTGGTCCGGATTGATCAAGTCAACCTCTGACGGCCAGGCAACATCGCCGGCCGTGACGATGCGCTCTCCGGAAGGATCTCCAGTGACGTAGAGATGAGCCCGCGCTTCCCCATTGATCTCCAGCACCCGCTTCAAACGGATCCGCTTGAGATTGAGCACGATCTCGGTGACATCCTCACGAACGTGATCAATCGTCGAGAACTCGTGCCAAACGGAGTCAATCCGGACGCGCGAGACGGCGACGCCGGGCAGCGAGCGCAACAAGATGCGCCGTAGCGCGTTACCCAGGGTCGTGCCATAGCCGGGCTCAAGCGGCTCCGCTTGATAGCGGCCATAGTTAAGTCCAGTTTCAACGGTGTCGATGGTAAATTGCAATCTCTCGATCAAGCGGACTCGCCTCCTTCAGAACATGCGCTCATGGCGCTTACGTCGCGGCGGAACGGACGAAGACCGGATCTAGGTCCGTGTCTTCTACCTTACGCGCGTGCCGTGTCGCGCCTCAGAGCACGGTCCTGCTCGTCGTACTTCGGAACTTGGCGCCGATCACCTCTGACGCGCCCGCATTTCAACGTCGTATCCGGCCATGCCGGCCCGCTACGATCTCCGCCTGTAGGACATCGGGGAGCTCGGCACCCGAATCCAGGCTAGACGCGCCGGCGCTTCGGCGGTCGGCACCCATTGTGCGGGATGGAAGTCGTGTCGGTGATGGAAATCACCTGCACCCCGGCCGTCTGCAACGAGCGAATCGCCATCTCTCGTCCTGAGCCCGGCCCCTTGACGAAGACGTCGACTTGACGCAGCCCGTGTTCCATCGCCTTGCGGGCGGCCTGCTCAGCGGTCACCTGAGCGGCGTAGGGGGTGCTCTTTCGACTCCCTTTGAAGCCATTGGAACCCGAGCTCGACCACGAGATCACGTTGCCGGTCGGGTCCGTTAGGGTGACAATCGTGTTATTAAACGTCGACTGAACATACGCTCGACCGCGAGGGACGTTCTTTCGGTCTCGCCGCCGGACTCGTGTCTTTCCTCGCTGCCCACCACTTCGTTTGCGCTCAGCCATCCCGCCGGAATCCCTCCTGCATATCCGTCACTTGAACAAACAATCGCCGCTTACTTCTTCTTGCGGCCGCCGATCGCGCGCTTCGGTCCGCGTCGCGTCCGCGCGTTGGTCCGCGTGCGTTGCCCACGGAGGGGCATCCCCCGCCGATGCCGAACGCCACGGTACGACCCAATATCCATCAATCGCTTGATGTTCATCGACACTTCGCGGCGCAGGTCACCTTCGACCCGCATCTCCTTGTCGACGATGTCGCGCAACCGATTCACCTCGTCATCGGTGAGATCACGGACCCGCGTGTCGGGACTAATCTGGGTGCGCTCAAGCAGGGTCTGACTCGTATGCAGGCCGATGCCAAAGATATACGTCAAACCAATTTCCACCCGCTTCTCGCGGGGCAAGTCTACACCCGAAATTCGTGCCATCCTCGTTGCCTTTCCAATCCCGGACTGCCGGCTATCCCTGCCGCTGCTTGTGCCGCGGGTTCGTGCAGATCACCCGGACCACTCCGTCGCGCCGGATCACTTTGCACTTCTCACACCGAGGCTTCACGGACGCCGAAACTTTCATCGCTTTGTACTCCTGGCTAGACGCTTCGGCTTGAAGCGTATCCATTTCACATCAATCTGCTTGGCGCACGCACCAATAGCGCATGCTGGCCAGCACGCGCGTAAGCGTTCATTGTAACATTGGTGCCAGCCTTGCCGTCAAGATTTCCCCCGCCATCCGCTGTAACTACGACGGTACGCTCGAAATGCGCCGCCCATGACCCATCGACCGTAACCACCGTCCACCCATCATCCAGCTGCCTGGTCTCTTCGCCGCCAAGCATGAACATCGGCTCGATGGCAATCTTCGGGCCGGAGCGTAGCATCTGGCCACGACCGGGTTCGCCGCGATTGGCGACGTGCGGCTCTTCATGCATTTCCCGGCCGACGCCGTGCCCGCCATACGCCGGGACCATGCCGTAGCCGCGTTGTTCCGCGAACGTCTCGATCGTGTGGCTCAGACTTCCGAGCCGGGTGTTCGCGCCGGCGCCGGCGATCGCCACGGACAACGCCGCCTCGGTATCGCGCAGGAGCCGCGCCGCGTCGTCGGCTACGATGCCGACTGGATACGTCCAGGCCGAATCACCATGAAACCCGCGATAGTAGGCGCTGATATCGAGTGTGATGATGTCACCGAGTTGAAGGATCCGGCGACCAGGGATGCCATGCACGACTTCGTCTTTTTCGGAGGCGCGGATGTGTCCTGGCAAGCCCAAGTACCCGTAAAAGGACGAGCTTGCCCCGGCCACACGGAGCCGATCAACCACGATCCGCTCCAGCTCGCCCGTCGTGACGCCGGGCACGATGGCTGGCTCGATCTCGGCATGGATCCACGCCGCGATCCGCCCCGCCTCCCGCATTGTGTCGAGCTCCGCCTGGTTCTTGATCGTCATCGCCACGCGGGCCTCCCCTCGTTGACCACCGCCGCGCTACCGGGTGGTCGCGGTCCCCTTGACCGCCCGCTCAATGTCCCGCGTCACCAGATCGATCGCCTGCACCCCGTTGACCACCGCCATGAGACCCCGGTCTCGATAGTGGGCCAAGAGGGGCGCGGTCTCGAGCTCGTACAGATCAAGCCGTTTCTCGATGGCCGCCGGCGTATCGTCCGGGCGCTGTCGCACCTCGCCCCCGCAGCGATCACAGACGCCTTCTTCTCGTGGTGGATTGAACTCGATGTGATAGACCGTGTCGCAGATCGTGCAGACTCGGCGGCCGGCCAGGCGATTGACGAGCGTTTGCCGGGGCACATCGATCTGAATCACGGTCGAGATCGCTTCTTCGCGGCGGGTTAGCGCGGCGTCGAGGGCATCGGCTTGCAACCGGGTCCGTGGGAACCCATCGTAGAGCGCGCCGGCCACGCCGGTGCCAAGCGCTCGCTCGGCGCTCAGCTCATCAAGCTTCTCCTCGACCAAAGCGACAGTGAGATCGTCGGAGATAAGCTCGCCGCGATCGTAGGCAGCTTTGATTTGATGCCCAAGCGCCGTCTCCGCCGCGATCGCCCGGCGAAAGAGATCGCCCGTGGCGACGAGCACCAAGCCAAGACGTGGCGCCAGCCGGCCGGCCTGGGTGCCCTTTCCCGAGCCTTGCGGCCCCATCAAGATCAAATGCATGATCGGTCGTTACCGAATGAACCCTTCATAGTTGCGCATCATCAGTTGCGCCTCAAGCTGTCGCATCGTATCGACCGCCACTCCGACCACGATCAGCATCGAGGTGGCGCCGAGCTGCAACGCGTTGACCCCGGTGATCAGGCTCGCGATCCAGGGCAGCACGGCTACCACCCCGAGGAAGACCGCGCCGATCAGCGTGATCCGGTTCAGCACCCGCTGCAAGTAAGTCTCGGTGTTGCGCCCAGGTCGCACCCCTGGGATGAACGCACCCTGACGCTGCAAGTTCTCGGGGATCTTTTGTTGCTGAAAGATCACCATCGTATAGAAGTAGGTGAAGCCGACCACCATGACGAAGTACACCAGGTTGTACTGAAAGGTGTCCGGGCTGAGGACCCGGGCCAGCCAGCCGGCGGCGTTGCGTACCCACTCGGTGCTCGAGGCCGCCATGTACTGGGCGATCATGCCGGGGAAGACCATGATGCTGACCGCGAAGATCAGCGGGATCATGCCGGCGGAGTTGACCTTCAGCGGAATGAACGTCGTACTGCCGCCATAGACGCGGCCCGCCCGCACCCGCTTCGCGTGATGGACCGGGATGCGGCGCTGTCCCTCATTGATCATGATGATCCCGACGATCGTGATCAGCCCAATCACCAGGAACATGACGATCCCGATCACGTTCGCGGTCACGGTGCCCCCCGTGACCAGGCTTGCCACCGCCGACGGCAATGAGGCGACGATACCGCCAAAGATGATGATCGAGATTCCGTTGCCGATCCCGTTCTCGGTAATCAGCTCACCGATCCAGACCAGGAGCATGGTGCCAGCCGTCATCGACGCCAAAATCGCTACTGTCGGCAAGAACGTTTCCGGGTCAAACAGGCCGAACCCTTCGAGCAGCGTACCGCCGGTCGGGCTTGGCTGGGTCGAGAACAAGACCCCCTGCGCGTACCCCTGGAGCAGCGCCAATGGCACCGTCAACCAGTGGGTGTACTGGTTGATCCGGTTCCTCCCTTGCTGCCCCTCGTTCGAAAGGTCGGTCAACCGCGGGATGATCGGCGTCATCAGTTGCATGATGATCGAGGCGGTAATGTAGGGGTACACCCCTAACGCCGCGATCGAGAAATATTGCAACCCGCTGCCGGAAAAGAGGTTCAGCATCCCAAGCAGCTGATTGCCCTGCACGAATGCCTGCAGGCCCTCCCGGTCGACGCCCGGTACCGGGATCGTGGCGATGAACCGGAAGATGACGAGCATCGCCAGCGTAAACAGGATTTTCTGCCGCAGATCCGGGATGCGAAACGCGCTGACGACGGCCTGGAACATGCCCTAGGCTCCCCGCGCTCCGGCGAGCGCTTGCTTCCGGCTCGGCGCTCCGACCTTACCGACCCGAGCTTGCTTGAGGTCCCGGTTGATCTGCAAGCGCCGGCTTCGCGGCCGGGCCTCCAACCATTGGTCGGTTCGGGCAAGCGTCTGCAACGATCCGCCAGCGGCCGCGATCTGTTCCTTGGCCGCCTCGGAAAAGGCATGGGCATGAACTTCGATTGCTCGGGTCAAGTCTCCAGCGGCAAGGATCTTGACCGGAAACTCCATGCCGCGAGTGATACCGCGGGCATAGAGCTCCTCCGGCGTCACCGGCCCGTCGAACTCAAGCGCGTCTAACCGCCCCAGGTTGACAATCTCCCACTGCACTTTGTTGATGTTGGTGAAGCCCCGCTTATACGGCAACCGCCGTTGGATCGGCAATTGTCCGCCTTCGAAGCCGCGGCCGACACCCGCGTGGGAGCGTGCTTTCTGGCCCTTGGTGCCGCGGCCGGCCGTCTTTCCTTTGCCGGAGCCATGGCCCCGGCCAACCCGCTTCTTCGTCTGTTTAGCGCCCGGATTCGGGCGCAAGTCATCAAGTGTTAGAGGCATTGCGATTGTCCTGTTCCGGGCGACGTCGAGGTTTGGCGAGCGCCTATGAGCCAGCCACCTCTTCGACCTCGACCAGATGCCGAATCTTGTACACCATGCCGCGAATCGTCGGGTCGTCCAACCGCTCGACGGTATGGTTGATCCGTCGTAAACCGAGCGACTTCACCGTCGCCCCTTGATCCTTGGGACGGCCGATCGTGCTCCGCACCAGCGTGATCCGCAGCTTCGCTCCAGCGGCTTCTGTCGTGCTCATGAGCGATCAGTCCTCCTG
>JACCYK010000094.1 GCA_013696525.1 Chloroflexia bacterium | reverse complement strand
AGCATGTCCGTGAAGATGGCGATCCGCCGCCGGGTCAGGTTGGCGGCGTCGGGGTGGCCGGCGAGCCAGCCTGGATTCCGCAGGAAGGCGCCGATCTCATAGGCTGGCTCGCCGGTGACACCTTTGGGATCGATTGCCAGCCAGACGCCGTCCCGCCGGGAGAGGATGTTGTCGTGATGCAGATCGCCGTGGAGGAGCACCGGCTCGGCTTGCGATGCCAGCAGGCCGGCGAAGAGGTGTTCCGCCCGGTCCGCCAAGCGGGGCGGGATCGGGCCGCTGCCGCCGGCGAAGCGGTGGCGCATGCGGCCGAACCCCTGGCCCCAGTCCGCGATCGCGGGGAAGCGGCCGGGCGCCGCGAGCGGCTGCCAGATCCGCGCCATGACCGTGGCGGCGATCCGGGTGGCCGCCTCATCGTCGGCCATGATGGTGAGCGGTGTGCCCGGCTCGACTCGTTCCAGGAGCATGACGCTCTGCTCGGGGTCGGCTTCCAACAGGCCCACCATGCCTTGGCCGGCAACCAGATCCAGGGCGGCCAGCTCGGTCGTGAGCTCGTTGTCGGCCGGAAAGCCGAGCTTCAACACTGCCGGGGCACCATCCGCCCGCTCAACCGGCACGACATAATTGTAGGAGAGGTTGTCGTACGGGGGGTGGACGGTCAGCGACCACCGATCGGCGCAGCCGGCGATGAGGGCGGGGAGCCGCTCGATCCAGGCGCGGCCGGCGTCTCCCCGCATATCGATCGTTTTACGGGCGAAACCGCGAGAAATTTGGTATAATTCCATAGGTTCGTGGTGTCTCCTCCGCTGGTTTCGCCCGTTGTCCGTCAGATGCGAGGCGAAGTATCCGCCGACCTGCTGAAAGGGACGGTCAGGGCGGCGCCGGTCTCGGCGCGTCGTCGAGCCGCCTCGAACGTCGACACTCGTTACCTTGACTGACCAACCAACGCATAGCCGTGGTCGTTCATCGCTCACCGCCTCGGCTCCATCGGCTTGGACCAGGATCAGCGGGTTGGCTGTTCCACGATTGATATTCGCGCAGATACATGATGGAGACTCAACATGGCGACCACCATTTCGGACTTTCGCGGGACTCGATTTCCAACCTCCGGCGCGCCGCCACGGCGCAAGCGCAGCGACACCCATGTGGGCACGATTGAGCGCCAGTATGGCGTCGATTTCGGCGTCCGCTCGGACATGCACCTCGGCACCCTGCTGAAGCGGCGGAGCACTGACTGGCTCAGCGGCCTGCTCCAGGAGGACGCTGAGGCTGATCAGGATCGCGAGCCCAGCCCGGAATAATCCGTGTCGGGACCGCTTCGATAATCGCTGACTGAGAGAGGCGGCTACCGTGGTGCCCAAACCGGATCATCTCGGCCCCGAATACGGAAGCCAGTTCGCCGACCCGAGTGTCGTCGCGGCCTACCGGTATCGGCCGCCCTATCCGGACGCGGTGCTGGCGGCGCTGGTTGACCTGGTCGTGCCGCCTGGCCAGGTGCTCGACGCCGGCACCGGCACCGGCGAGATCGCCTGCGGCCTGGCCGGGCGCGTGGCGGGCGTGGATGCGCTCGATCCATCGCCCGGTATGATCGCCGCCGGCCGCGCCTTGCCCGGCGGCGATCACCCGGCGCTGACTTGGCTCCTTGGCCGGGCCGAGGATGCGCCATTAGGCGGTCCCTACGGCCTCATCACCGCCGCCTCCAGCCTGCACTGGATGGAGTGGGAGGCGATGCTCCCCCGCTTCCGCGACGCGCTGTCGCCAGGAGGGGTGCTGGCGATCGTGGGCCAGGCAAGCTCGCCCAATCCCTGGGATGCCGCGCTCCAACCGGTGATCGATCGCTACTCGACCAACCGGAAGTATCGCCCCTATCACCTCGTCGACGAGCTGACGCAACGGGGCCTGTTCCAGGAGCTTGGGCGGCGGTCAACGCAACCAACCACATTCACCCAGCTCGTGGTCGAGTATGTCGAATCCTTTCACGCCCGCAATGGCTTCTCCCGGGACCGAATGGCGTCGGATGAGGCGGCGGCCTTCGATGCCGCGGCGCGGTCCGTGGTGCTGCCGCATGCGGACGCCGGGTCGGTGACGCTGATCATCACCGGCACCGTGGTCTGGGGCGTGCCGGCGCCGGCGAGATGTAGCCGCGATCCTGACCCGGGTGAAGCTGATCCTGTCCATCAGTGGCCGGTGGCGGCGCTGACCGCGGGCAGCGGGCAGCGGCCCGATTCATAGTCGTGCACGCGCCGCCGGAAGATCCACCACATTAGGAGCGCCGCCGGTGAGGTCGTGATGACGAAGGCGACCCAGACCCAGCCGAGACCGCCGGCGAACCAATTGACGCCGATCCAGGCCAGCAGGACGGCGAGCCACATCGTCGAGGCGCCGATGATGAGCGGGGTGCGGGTATCGCCGCTGCCGCGCAGGCCGCCGCTGCTGACGAACCAGACGGCCCAGAAGGGGAGGGCCAGGCTGAGGGCCCGCAAGGCGCTGACGCCGGCGGCGATGACCTCGGGATCGCTTGAAAAGATCCCCATCATTCGTTCGGCGAAGATGAACACCAGGACCCCGCCCGTGCCCAGCCAGGTCACGGCCCAGCGCAGGGAGATCTCCCAGGCGCGGCGGGCGTCGGTTGGTAGCCGGGCGCCGATGCTCTGGCCGACGAGGGCGGTGGCCGTGATGGAGAAGGCGATCCCCGGCAGGAAGGCGACCGAGAGCGCGGTGAAGGCCAGTTGCTGGGCGGCCAGGGCCGGGGTGCCGATCAGAGCCACCACCGCGATCAGGGTGATGAAGGCGCCGGAGGAGAGCATCTGCTCGGCGGCGGCCGGGAGGCCGAGGGTGAAAAGCTGGCGGGCGATCGTGACCCGCGGCCGCCACCCCCAGGAGCCGCGCAGGGAGATCGCTTTCAGGCCGTAGATCATGACGAGGAGCATATAGGCGGCCCCCAGCGACCGCCCGGCGACGGCGCCGGCCGCGCTGCCGGCGACGCCGAGCGCGGGGAGGCCGAATTTCCCGAAGACCAGGGCGTAGGTGACCGCCACGTTGACGATATTGGCGATCACGGCGCCCGCCAGCGGGGTCCGGCTGTCACCGGCGCCGCGCAGCACCGCGCCGCAGACAAAGGAGAGGAAGAGGGCGACGCTGGCGGCGGTGACGATCCGCAAGTAGGTGATGGCCGCCGCCGCGACGTCGGGAGCGGTGCCGAAGAGGCCGATGAGGGCGGGCGTCGCGTAAAACATGCCGATGGAGACCGGCACGGCCAGGACCAGACCCCAGACGATGGCCTGGCGGGCGAGGAGGTTGGCCCGGCGCTGGTCGCCGGCGCCGATGGCCTGGGAGACGAGGACGGTTGCGCCAATGTCGATGGCGGAGAGGATCGCGATGATAAAGAAGACAATCTCGAAGCCGGTGCCGACCCCGGCCACGGCGGCGGCGCCGAGCCGGGCGACCATGAAGGTGTCGACGGCGCCGACCGCGGTCTGGAGTAGGTTCTCACCGATGATCGGGGTCGCCAACCGCAGCACCCTGCCTTGCGTCATCGGCTCCGGCGCGACCGCCCCGGCGTCAAGGAGCGGTTCGGACGCCAGGTTTGCTCCGGCCCCTATTTCCGCCGCCACGATCGCTTCGTCGGCGGCCATCTCCGCTCGCTCTCCCGCTGCCACGGCCCACCGCGCTGATCCGATGGGATGATACGTCACCGTCGCGGCGACGGGCCGGCGACGAAGCGTACTTTACGTTGGCCGTGGCGAGGCGAGCTGGTCGGCGGGGATCCCCTTGCCCGCCAGGAGCGTGGATAGTCCGCCGGCGGTGCTAGCTGAAGTCGGCGGTCAGCCAGCGGCCGGGGCGGATCGTGAACAGCACGAGCTCGGACCCGGGGTGTGCCAGCTCCCCTTGGACGAAGCCCCGCGCCTGGTCCTCCGGCAAATAGCGGCGGGCGATGGCCAGCACCTGATCAGCGGACGGTGGCCGGTCGATCTGGATGACCGTGCCCTCGACCGTGACGTACTTGTACGGCATTACCTCTTGCTGCACCACGAGGCTGATGACGCCCGCGGCGCGGATCAGCTCCGTCTTGCGGGCTTTGCGACCCCGCGTTCCGGTGAAGAAGGAGAGGTTGCCGCCCGGCTCGTAGCCGTACCAGAGGGGAACGGTGAGTGGCGGCCGGTCGTTGCCGCTGGCAACGCTCAAGACGCCGATGCGCGGCTCGGCGAGGAATGCTTCGCGTTCCTGATCGGTCATCGCTGGTCGAGGCATGTCTCCTCCTCGGGGAGTTATCGCGGGTGTGGCCAGACTCGTTAGGTGTCTTTTGTTCGCTAGAAGTGCCAGCGGGTGGGTGTGATCATCCCCGCTGGTCCCTGCCCGGCGCTGTCGGTGCCGGCGGTGCCGGGCAGGCCAAACGCCACCGTGGGCGTGAATTCATAGACATAATACGGGGGCGGGCCGGCGGTCGGCGCGCTGTCACCGTAGAATCCGCCGTCGCGCACCGTGACCGGCCAATCCATCATCACCTTGTAAGCATCGGCCACGCGCTGGAGCGTTGTGTCGTCGTTGACCTTGACGGCCGAGCCTTCAAGCACGAGGTCGAGCGCCGGCAGCGTGAGGCTGTTGGCCGACAGCACGCAGTGTGAGTCAAGTTCCAGATTCTTCGCCTTGCGGGAGGCGCCACTGGCGCAGAAGTACAGGGTGTTATCCAGCCAGATCGCCAGTAACGGCACGACATGCGGCCGGCCGTCGGGCCGCACCGTCGCCAGCCAGTAGGTATTCGGGGCCTCCAGGCGCTCACGTGCCGCGGCCCAGGCGGTGGCCGGCGTCTCGTCGGCAGTGAGGAGTCGTTCCGCCACCGGTTCCTTGTCCGTCATCGTGGTTCTCCGTTCTCGGCTACGTGAATCGTTTTAGTCGGCGATCGCCTGGTAGGTCGCGGTCCAGAAGTCGGTATTGATCGTTGGGGCGCCCAGGCATTGAGAGAGGAGGATGCCGATCAGATCCTCGGCGGGGTCCACGTACCACGACATGCCGTAGCCGCCGTTCCAGCCGTAGCGGCCGGGGATCATCGCTAGATCGTCACGGCGGGTGATGACCGAGAGGCCGAATCCCCAGCCGCGGTTGTCCCAGAAGCCGGGAAAGAAATCGGATACGGCCTTCTGCGCGGGGGTGATCTGGTCGGTGGTCATCAGCGTGACCGCGGGCCGCGACAGGATGCGCTCGGTGCCGAATGGGCCCTGGTTGAGCATCATCCGGCCGAAGGCGAGGAGATCATCGGCGGTCGAGACCAGCCCGGCGGCATTGGGGAAGGCGGGTGGCTGGCTCCACTGACTGTCGCTGACCCCGTCATGAAGCGTCAAAGCTCCGCTCTCGGCGTCGGTTTCGTAGCAGGGAGCCAGCCGTTCGAGCTTCTCCGGCGACAGGCTGAAGCCGGTGTCGGTCATGCCGAGCGGCTCGAACAGCCGGTGCCGGAGGAACGTTTCGAGTGGCTGCCCGGCGGCGCGGGCGATCAGCACGCCCAGCACCTGGAACCCGGAGTTGTACAACCAGCGCTCTCCTGGCTGGTGCATCAGCGGCAGTGTCGCGAACCGCCGCAGCCACTCGTCCGGGTCGTGCCGCGTCGCCGGCTTCGGCGGCCCCATCCCCATGATTTCTAGTTCGCGCACGGCCCGCTGGATCGGGTAGGTGTCCGGCGGCGCCATCACGATGCCGAACCCTAAGCGAAAGGTCAGCAGGTCGCGGAGGGTGATCGGCCGATGTGCCGGCACGGTGTCGTCGAGCTGGCGGTCGATCGCGCGCAGGACCTGGCGATTGGCCAGCTCCGGCAGCCAGTGGTCGACCGGATCGTCCAGCCGGAGGCGCGATTCCTCGACCAAGATCATCGCCGCCGTGGCCGCGATCGGCTTGGTCAGCGAGTCGATCCGCACGATCGTGTCGCGCCGCATCGGGTCACCGCCGCCGGCAGCCTTCGTGCCGATCTCGTCGAGATGAAGCTCGCCTCGCCGGCTGACCAGGGTGACCAGGCCGGGGACGTCGCCGCGCTTGACCTGGCCGGCCATGACGTCGTGCATGCGGTCAAGCCGCGCCGCCGAGAAGCCGCCGGTAGGCATCGCGTCGATCCTCCATCCACTGGAGCGGGGCACGTCGGCGCTCGTGAGTCAAACGCCACGGATCATGCCCAGCCCGGACCCCACGGGTGTGGGCGGCGCCGGCCCAGCCAGCGCCGCGCCGCGGCCACCGTTAGCGATTGATCAGGTTGAGGATGTTGCCGTCCGGGTTCTTGAACCAGGCGATCCGCATCTCGCCGGCGATGTGGATATCGCCCTCGCGCGTCATGCCCGGCATGTCATAGTGCTCGACGGCGACGCCCTTGGCCTTGAGCGCCCGCACCGTCTCGTCAACGTTGCGACCGCCCAGGTCATGGCCGTGGCCTGGTTGGTGCCGGCGTATTGCGAGCGATAGACATTAAACTCGGAGCTCCCACTCTTGAGGGTCAGTAGCTCTTCCCCATCGCCGCCGGATTCCGTCAAGCCGAGGATGCCGGTGTAGAACTGCCTGGCGACGGCCAGATCCTTGACCGCGAGACTTGCGACGGCGTCGGTGTTGCCTAGCATAGTGACCTCCGATAGATAATGCGTTCGCCGATGATGCCACGAGACCAGGGGGCTGGCGCCGGCATCAATGCGACCTTGCATCTGCCGGCGGCGTCGAGCCGGCATTAATTAGAACATAAGTCCTATATACTGACACTGGTTATAAGCAACTATGCTATGCTTTGTCAAGCACATATGGTAGCAAAGGTGACAGGGGACGGGAGCGTGGCGGGGCGAACGTGTGGCCAGTATTGCGGGCTGGCGCGGGCGCTGGAGCTGGTGGGCGAGCGCTGGGCGCTGCTCATCGTGCGCGATCTGCTGGTTGGCCCAAAGCGGTTCACCGAGCTACGCCGGGGGTTGCCGCGGATCGCGACCAACATCCTCTCGGCCCGGCTCAAGGAGTTGGAGCGGTCCGACATCGTCCAGCGCCGCGTGCTCCCCCGGCCGGCCGCCGGCGTCGTCTACGAGCTGACCGCGTACGGCGGCGAGCTGGAAGACATCGTGCTCAGGCTTGGCCGCTGGGGGGCGCAATCGCTCGGAGAGCCACGACCCGAGGAGATCCTGACCGCCGACTCGCTGGTCATGGCCTTGTGCGCCACCTTTCAGCCCGAGGCCGCCCGCGGCGTACGGGCCAGCTACGAGCTGCGCTTCGGTGATGTTGTCATCAATGCCCGCGTCGAGGACAGCCGGCTCGAATCCGACGCCGGACCGTACCCGGACGCCGATCTCGTCATCGAAGCGGGACCGGCGATTCGCGGCTTACTGGCCGGCGAGCTTAGACCCGCCGAAGCAATCGCCAGCGGCAGCATTCGCCTCACCGGCGACCCCGCCCTGCTCGATCGGCTGGTGGAAGTCTTCCAAATCCCGCCCCGGCCGGACGAGAGTCGTGAGTCGTAAGACGGGATCCCACGGATGCTGGAGCCTTGACGACGCGGATGCCCGAGGTTTTACTTTCCCCGACTCCCGACTCGGAAAGGATGCGCGTGATGGTGACAACGCGGGGCTGCCGGGTGTCGGAGGTCCAGCTTGAGCGGGGGGTGCCAGCGCTGCTCCTGGAGAACGATGCGATCGCGGTGACGGTCATCCCGTTGAAGGGGGCCGACATCTACCGGCTGGTCGCCAAGCCCGAGGGGCTCGATGTGCTCTGGAAGAGCCCCTGGGGGTTGCAACCGCTGGTGGGGGGAACCGCGGCCGCTTTCTCCTCGGCGGTGACCTGGAGCGACGCCTACGAGGGCGGCTGGCAGGAGATCTTTCCCAATGGCGGCCAGGCCGGCTTGTATCAGGGGGTCGAGCACAATTTCCACGGCGAGGCGTCCACCAGCGCCTGGGACATCGATGAGGTCCTTTCGGTGGACGAGGCGGCGTCGATCCGCCTCTCGACCCGGCTCCGGCGTAGCCCGTTCCGAATCGAGCGCGAAATGCGGTTGGAGGGCGACCGGCCCGTGCTCCAGGTGCGAGAACGCATCACGAACGAGGGCGGCGAGCCGGTGGAGTACATGTGGGGGCATCACCCGGCCTACGGGGCGCCGTTCCTCTCGGGCGCCTGCCGGATTGATACCAATGCGGCCTCGGTCTGGGCCGATGATGAGACCGACGGCCTGTACAACCCGCTCCAACCCAACGGGACCTTTCCCTGGCCACGGGGCGAGCGAGACGGGGTCGAGAGCGACCTCTCCGTGGTTCCCGCCGCCGGCGGTCCGCCCCGGCAACTGATGGGCTTCTTCCGCGATTTCCCCGGCAGTCACGGCTGGTATGGCGTGACCAACACGGAGCTAGGCATCGGTGTCGGAATGGTCTGGCCCGTGGATGTTTTCCCCTTCGCCTGGTACTGGCAGGAGATGCACGCCTCGGCCGGCTTCCCCTGGTACAAAGGGGTCTACACGATGGCGATCGAGCCGTTCACGAGCATTCCCGGCGGCCTCACCAGGGTCATGGCGACGACGCGAACGCAGCGATCGCTCGCGGCCGGCGAATCGCTCGCGGTGGAGCTGGCAGCGGTCCTCTATCG
>JACCYK010000043.1 GCA_013696525.1 Chloroflexia bacterium | reverse complement strand
GTTGGGATGCGTGCCGCATCTCGCGTCCTGGTGTCGGCCCGATGCAAGACGGAGACCACGCGGATCGCCGGCAACGGGATCAAGGTTCCTCGAGCGACAGCGTGTACTGGCCGATTGGCGAAACGATTCATGAGCTGGACGAATACCGTCAGCCCCTGACCGGGTTCTGCTGGAGGTTGCCAAACGCACGTTGGCTAGCCCTTGACCGCGCCGGAGGTCAGGCCCGCCAGGATCTTGCGCTGGAAAATGAGGACCAGGACGACGAGCGGGATGGTCACCAGCACCGACGCCGCCAGGATGTTGCCCCAGGGAAGGTCAAACTGCGTATTGCCCGAGAAGCTGGCGATCGCGGGCTGCACCGTGCGGGCCCGGGATTGGGTGAAGGTCAGGGCGTAGAGAAATTCGTTCCAGGCGGCGATAAAGGCCAGGAGGCCAGTGGTCACCAGGCCGGGCGCCGACAGCGGCAGTAGGATGCGCCAGAAGGCTTGGAACGGGGTCGCGCCATCGACCAGGGCGGCCTCTTCGAGCTCAGCTGGCATGGCCCGGAAGAAATTGGCCAGCACCCAGACCGTGAAGGGAAGCGTAAAGGTCAGGTAGGCGATGATCAGGGCGGGGAGCCGGTCGAAGAGGCCAAGCGCACTGATGATCTGGTAGAGGGAGCCGAGGATCGCGATCTGGGGAAACATCGTCATCGACAGAATCAGGTACATGATCGGAGTCTTGCCCCGGAATTTCATCCGGCCGATCGCGTAGGCCGCGAGCGAGCCAAGCGCGAGGGCGATCAAGACGGTCACGACGGAGACGATCACGGAATTTCGCAGGGCATTCAGGAACGCGCCGTTCTCCAGCACGTACTGATAAAAGTTCCAGTTGATGGAGCTCGGCCAGTAGCGCGTATTCGAGCTGAACAGCTCGCTCTCCGGGGTGATCGAGGAGATGACCGCCCAGAAGAAAGGGAAGATCGTGTAAATGATGATCAGCGAGACGAGTAGCCAAAACAGGATCCGGCCGACCACCTTGCTGACTGAGAACCGTTGCACGTTGACCTGGACCGCGCTTTGCGGCGGCACCGTTCGGACTTCGGCCCGCGTTGCCATGCTACTCCTCCTCGACCCGGACGAGCCGCGTGTAGCCGATGACCATCAACCCGATGGCGAGGAAAATGACGACGCTGGCGGCGGCGCCGCGGCCGAGCCACTGTTCGTCGATCATCGTCTGCCGCGCATAGATGGCGAGGGTGATGGTGTCGAGCGCGGTCCCCTTCATCACGAACACGACGTCAAAGACACGGAAGGCGTCCAACGTGCGAAAGATGAGGGCCACGAGCAGGGCGGGACGGAGCAAGGGCAAGGTGATCTGCCAAAACTGTTGCCATGGGCTGGCGCCGTCAACCTTGGCGGCCTCATAGACGTCGCCGGGAATGACTTGGAGCCCGGCCAAGAGCAGGAGCGCCATGAACGGCGTCGTTTTCCAGACGTCCACCGCGATGATCGCCGGCAACGCGGTGGTGGCGTTCGCGATCCAGGCCACTTTGTCGTCGAGGATTCGCAGCTTGTTGACCACGAGGTCGTTAAAGACGCCATTGACGTCGTTGTACATGAACCGCCAGAGTTGCGATGACACCACGGTGGGGATCGCCCACGGAATCAGCATCGAGGTACGGATGATGCCCCGGCCGGCGAACTGAGAGTTGATCACGAGGGCGATGACGATGCCAAGGACCGTCTCGATCGCGACCGAGGCGACGGTGAACACAATCGTGTGGCCGAAGGCGCTGATGAAGACGTTGTCGTTGAGCAACCGGACGTAATTGTCGACCCCGACATAGCTTTCCGGCCGGGGGCTGCCGAACCGGGCGTTCGTGAAGCTCAGGCGAATGGTTTGGACAAGAGGGTAGAGGGCGACGAGGATAACCACGAGCAGGCTCGGCGCCACCAGATACCAGGCCAGGCGCTCCCGCGCCTTGGCCCAGCCGCTGCGCGGGACATCCTTTGGCTCGTCGGACCGCGCAAGCGATACGGATGCCGCCCCCTGGCCCATGGTGCTCACCTCGTTGCGTATGCGTCAGCGGGTGTGGAATCCTCCACACCCGCTGACTTTCCCACGCGGGGAGCGAATCGCTCCCGCGTTGTGCGGCGGTTTAGCCGAGCTGGTCCATGATGTCGACGAGCTCGGCCTCGATCGCTTCGACCGCGGCGCCCGCTTCGGCCTGAGCGGTCAAGACTTGGTTGAGCTGGGTAAAGTACGCGATCGAGACCGAGTTGTAGAACTCGCCGGAGGGGCTTGACGGCCGGGCCACGGCACCGCCCTCAAAGACCTCGCGCAAGCGGGGAATGAACTCACTTGCTTCGGCCACCTGCGGATCGTCATAGACCGAGCCGATCGTCGGCAGCAGGCTGCGCTCGACCGCGCGCGAGGTTTGGATCTCGGGGGAGCACATGAACTTGACGAACTCGATCGCGGCGTCCTGGTTCGGTGAGTACCGGGAAACCATCAATTGCCAACCGCCCAGGGTGGCGGCGTTCTGCGCGCCTTCCCCATCGCCCATTGGCAACGGTGAAACGCCGACCATGCCCACCAATGGGGAACCCGCCGCTTCGTCTTGGGTGACCGCCCAGGCATACGGCCAGTTACGCATGAAGGCGGCGTTCCCTGGGGCAAAGACGTTGAGCGACTCAGGCTCCGCGTAGGT
>JACCYK010000034.1 GCA_013696525.1 Chloroflexia bacterium | reverse complement strand
GTTGGGCACAATGGCCTCGGCCCATGTCTGCGCCTCGATCCCGAATTTCCTGGTGCTGGAGTGGCACTGGATCGACTATCCGGGATGGGACGAGCTGACACGGCAAGACCAGCCGGTGATCCAGAATGGCCACGTTGTGTTGACTGATAGGCCCGGCATTGGGCTCGAGGTGAATGACGAGGTGGCTCGCCAATACCTCCGTCCCGGCACCGAGCTCTTCGGTGAGCGGCCATAGCATGAACGAACGGTCACCGGGTTACGCTCGAGGAGGTTCGTATGACGCATCCGCTCGTTGACCAACTACGGTTCGCGCGTAGCGAATTCCGGCGCGGGTTGGAGGGGATCACCGACGAGGAAGCGCGACGACGTATCCTCCCGATGAACTGCGTCAGTTGGAACGTCGGTCATCTGGCGTGGCAGGAGCAGCGCTTTTGGCTCGGCTTCGCCCAGGATGGGATGATCCGGCCGGACGTGGACAAGTCGTTTCGTGGTGGCGCCCCGGCGTCCTGTCCGCCGCTGGCACACGTGTGGAGCGCGTGGGAGGAGATTACCGCTGCCGCTGATCCATGGCTGGATACAGTCACGGGCGCCATCGTGGCATCCGCGGCGCCGCGGGCGCGGCGGGATGCCGACGTGACCTACGGCTCATTGCTGCTGCGCACCATCTACCACTACTGGTATCACACTGGTGAGAACTCGGCGATCCGGCAACAGCTTGGTCATAGCGACCTCCCGGTGTTCGTTGGCGCGCTCGATTCGGAAGCGCCGTACCGGTCCGAAGCTTAAGTCGGCTAGGGCGTCTTATTCGATGGGGTGTCCGGCCTTCTCCCAGGCAAGCATGCCGCCATCGAAATTGACAGCCTGATCGTATCCCAGCCCACGGAGATACCCGGTCGCCAGGTGGCTACGGCCCCCGATCCGGCACACGAGGACCACCGGTTCGTGGAGCGGGATTTCCGCCACCCGAGCGGCTAGCTCGCCCAGCGGGATCCAGCGGGATATGGAGGGCGCCGCCAATATGGCCGGCCGCCCACTCCTCCGGCTCGCGAACATCAACGAACCGGGCCGAACCAGTCTGGTGAGCCTCGGCGGCGGCGCGGTGATCAATTTCTGGTACCGCGGCGGGATCCGGTGGCGAGAAAGCGGTCATCGCATCATTCCCCGATTGCTCCAACTCTGGTCCGGCAACGATTCAACCTCGTGGCGCCGATCTAGATTGACGCCTTCGCTCCGGCAGTCACGAACGCTGATCGGCAAAATCAATTGTACCGCTCGCTCGCGTCGACTGAATACTGGGGCCGCTGAACGCCATCGACACCAACAGGGGCGACGAACAACCCGGCCTCTTTCCAGCTGAAAGGCCGTGTGCTAGACTGTACGTACGCCCAGCCCGCCATGGCGCGCGGCCAATCTGGCGTTGCCCGACCGTTCAGTTCGGCAGCGTGATACGATGAGGTAGCGTGGCGCGCCGGCGGTCCGGCTTCGCGCCCGGTGAGCGCACCGAGCTTGGCCGGGGTATCAAGTGTCCGGGCGCGACCGGGAACGTCCTCCGCGGGTGGGCGATAGGGAGGTGGCGACGTGGTGTTCCGCAAAGAGAGCAAAGTGGACGCTTTTCAGCGCCAAATCAGCGCTCTTCGGCAGCAACTGGGCTCCGAGGATGAGGCGGTCGAGACGGCTGACGACCACGGGTTGTACGATCCGGGCGCCGAGAGCGGCGACGCCGAGCCGGAGCGGTACACCACGCCATCGTATCGCCCGGACGATAGTCGCGGGTATTCGTTCTCCTCGGCACTTGCCGGCTCCGACCAGACCGGCTATGCCGATTCGGAGGCATCGCTGCCGGTGGTGGCGACACCAGAGGTTGATGGTCAAACCAGTGTTGTTGCCCACGACACCACCTGGAACGGCGACCTGCAATCGAGCGGGTCGCTCCATATCCACGGCGTCGTCGATGGTTCGCTAACGGCGCGGGAAGATGTCTATATCGCCGAGGAAGCGGATGTCACGGCGACGATCACCGCCGCCAATGTCATCATCGCCGGGCTCGTGCGGGGCACGATCCGCTGTGGCTCACGGTTCGAAGTGCTGCCGCGGGGCCGGGTGCTGGCGGATGTCCAGGCGCCGACGCTGGTCGTGCATGAGGGTGCTTCAATGAATGGCAAGATGCGGATGGGTGCCGCCGAGACAAGCCCGATCGCGGACCAACCAACCCCAACCGTGGTCCAACGGCGGGCGGCGCGAAACCGTGCCTAGCCTTCGCCGCGCTCCGTCATCGGCGACGACACCGGCGCGGGCAACTCCAATGAGGCTCACGTTCGGCGTCAGCGATCCTGGTCCGATCACCACGGGAAGGAAGTAAGGCATGATGTCGATACGATCCGCTGGCGCGACCGATTATTTGCCGGTCGAAGCCGATGGCGAGCTCACTGACGACACCTACAGCGTGATCGATCGGCACTCATCGTTCGACGGAACGTTCCGGTCCGATCGCGACCTCCGCATCGATGGTGAGGTGAAGGGCACGATCGAGTGCCAGGGCACGCTCTTCGTGGCTGAAGGGGCGACGGTGTCGGCCAAGGTGAATGCGGAAAATGTGACCGTTGCCGGTGACC
>JACCYK010000024.1 GCA_013696525.1 Chloroflexia bacterium | reverse complement strand
GTCGACGAGCTGGTGCGCGCCGCCGCCCAGCTCGCCCGCCATCGCTACGGCGCCCTGATCGTCATCGAGCGGGATACAGGATTGCAGGAGTACGTCGAGCGCGGCGTCCCGATCGACGCCTATCTGACCCGGCAACTGCTCATCAACATTTTTTACCCCAATTCGCCGCTGCATGACGCCGCGGTCATCATTCGCGGTGATCGGATCGTGGCCGCCAGCGTCGTCCTGCCGCTGACCGATAACATCTCCGCCACCGGCCAGCTCGGCACCCGGCACCGGGCCGCGATCGGCGTCACCGAGCAATCGGACGCGCTCGCCGTCGTCGTTTCGGAAGAGACCGGCCAGATCGCGGTCGCCCACAACGGCCGGCTGATCCGCAATCTCGATCAGGACCGCCTGCGCCGGGTGCTGCGCTCCCTGCTCCGGCTGGATGGCTCACCCATCGGCCCGGCCAATGGCCGCCTCCTCTTCCCGCCCCGCACCTGGTCCGAGCTGTTCAATCGCGAGCCGGCCGCTCGTCGTGAAACGGAACCGACGAAGACGACATGAACGGCACCGGTCTTCTGGCGTTGCTCCAACAATTCCGGATCCCGGGCGCGGTCGCCATCCGGATGGCCATCTCGGTGACGGTCGCGCTCGTGCTCTGGGGGTTCGTCACCACGCAACAGGATCCCCTCGCCGCCCGGCTCTTTAGTGGCTTGGATATTCAGAGCCCTGAACTGCCGGGGGAGTTAGTCATTCCGGTCGATTTAGGCACCGTCACGGTGCGGCTCGAGGGGCCCACGTCGCTGGTGCAGGACGTCACCGCCGAAAGCCTGGCCCCGCACATCAATGTCAGCGGCATCACCGGGCCCGGCATCTACATCGTGCCGGTTGAGATCGACGCCCCGGGGGCGGTGGAGCGCGAGATCACGCCGGCTCAACTCTCCGTCATCGTCGATGATTCCGCCGGCCGCTCGTTCACGCTGGAATGGGTGGTGGAGGACGTCGCGGATGGCGCCCGCGCGGTCAGCGAGGTTATCCCCAGCGTCACAGAAGTGTCCGTCACCGGACCAGCGTCCATTGTCGAGCGCGTTGCCCGGGTCATTTTCACGGTTGACATTGCCAACCGAACCACATCGTATACGGACGAGTTTGAGCTATCCGCGGTTGATGTCAACGATGTCCCGATCCCGGAAGTCTCGGTTCGCCCGCGACGGGTCGAAGCGGAGGTGGAAATCGAAGCTCGCGGCCGCTTGGTGCCGGTGCTCGTCCCGACCTCCGGCAGCCCGGCCGAGGGCTACGACCTCGCGGACCGGGCCGTCAGCCCGCCCGCGGTGCTGCTCGACGGGCCGAACGACATCCTCGACCAGCTCGTGTCTGTCTCCACTGAACCGGTCAATATCGAAGGCGCGTTCACCGCGCTGACGCGACGCGTCACCGTGACCGATCTCCCGCCCGGGGTCGAGGTCGTCGACCCCGGTGACGGGACGGTGCTCGTCGTCGTCCAGTTTCAACAGCGGGGGGATAACCAGACCTTGGCGGATCAGACCGTGATCATCGGGGACGTGCCCCCCGGCTATGAAGCCGTCGCCGAGCCCGCCGCGATTGATGTCGTCGTCTTCGCCAGCGAGAACGCCCTCGGCGCCCTGCGATCCGGGGATGTGGCGCCGCGGGTCAGCGCCCTCGGCCTGGAGCCCGGCACCCACGAGCTCCGCCCGGCCGTCCTCGTCCCGCCCGATATGCAATGGATCCGGACCGAGCCGGCGACCGTTCAGGTCACGATTCGCCCCATCCCGCCAACCGCCGCGGCGGCCACCATCGGCCCCACCCAACCAGCGGCGGCAACGCCGGCCATGTCGGCGGAATAATCAAGACCATCGGTCGGGCGCTCAAGATGTCGTGGTCGCGGGGAAGGCGTGATCCTCCGGTACAAGCTCGGGAATTAGTTCCCGAGCTGAACGCACCAACCCGGCTGAAAGCCGGCTCCCCGACGCCTCGTGGCTCTATCCAAATGAGACGTTTCGCGATCAGACAGACCGCCAAAACGCGCGAGGAGCGGTAACGGATGGTGTCCGCTCAAGGTAGCCTGAGCGCGAGCACCCTTCAGGGTGGTTGGTGTTTTCAGCTCGGGGATTTATTCCCGAGCTTGGCACCGGGCGCATCCCCGCCGCGGTATGGCCATCCCCGCTACGTCGCCTCCGACGCCACCCCACGCTCCAGCTCGTGCGTCAGCAAGACCGCTTCCGCTACTTCCCGCATCGACTTGCGGCTGTCCATGCTGGTCTTCCGAATCCGGTGGAACGCCTCCGACTCGCGCAAGCCATGGACCTCCATCAGGACGCCCTTGGCCCGCTCGACCAGCTTGCGTGTTTCCAGCGCTTCTTTCAAGTCGCCGACTTCGCGCTCGAGGCTGCGGAACTCCTCGAACCGGGTGAGGGACAGCTCGATCACCGGCATCAGCTCGGTCTGCCGGAACGGCTTGACCACATAGCCCACGACCCCGGCGTCCTTGGCCCGCTCGACCAGCCCCTGATCGGAGTACGCGGTCAGCAACACAACAGGGGCGATCCGTTCCCGTGTCAGCTCCTCGGCCGCGCTGATGCCATCGACCCCCGGCATCCGGATATCCATAATCACCAGGTCGGGCCGGAGCTGGCGCG
>JACCYK010000657.1 GCA_013696525.1 Chloroflexia bacterium | reverse complement strand
GGTGCAGGGCCGCGGCCCGCAGTCGAACTGGCAGGTGCCGCTACTCCCCGGCAGACCGGGATCATCGGCGCAGCAGACAAGGCCGCCGTCGCACGGCTCATAGGTTCCCGCGGCGCAATAGCAGCCGACCCCGGTGCAGGGTGCCGCCGGGCCGCAGTCCCCGGGTAGTTGACAGGTGCCGGCGCCGCCCGGCGTGCCGGGCGAGCTTTCGCAACAGACCAAGCCGGCGACGCACTGGTGGCGGGCGCCGGCGGCGCAGCCGCAGCCGATGTACTTGCAATGGGAGGCCGCCGTGGACGTGGCGCGGCCGAAAGCGGCGACCACGCCGGCGATGCCCGCCCTCCGCAACAATGTTCGGCGCGAGGTCACGGGTGCGAAGGCACGAGCTAACGCATCGAACTTCTCATGGTCCACGGCATGCTCCTTTAGCGATGAGCGGCGCCCGGCCCCGGCGCCAGCAGACGAACTCTGGACCCGATTCTCCGTATCATATCGTGTCCCCGCCGAACCACCAGACCCCTGCCGCAATGGATTAGTCTCTCCGCTCATCACGCTGGTGAGCCGCGGTTGCCGGGGTCGGCCTCTTGCCCCTGACCACGGGCCAGAGCAGTGGAATGAAACTTGCCTCTCGTAGCCGTGACAATGGTGGATCCGGCAAGCGTGGCCCATGCCCCGGCATGAAGGCGCGGGTTGCCACGAGAAAGGATTGAGGAATGAGCACGTCATCGCGCGGTTCGATTCCGCTCAGCCGATTGTTCCTGGCCGTGGCGCTGAGCCTCAGCCTCTCGCTGATCGGGCTGTTGGCCAGCCCGGGCGCCGCCCAAGAGGACGCCACCACGGCCGATGCCACGCTGCGTATCGTGCATGGGGTCAGCGGCGGGCCGGAGGTCGATATCCTCCTTGATGGCCAGGTGCTGGCCGAAGCAATCCCCTTCGGCGCCGCCACCGACTACGTGCCGATCGCGCCGGGCGATCGCGTCCTCCAGGTCGTTCCCAGCGGACAGCCGGGCGACGCGGCGATTATCCAGCTCGATCTCGGCGCCGAAGCGGCCCGCTCCTACATCTTCGTCGCCATGGGACCGCTCAACGAGGCCGAGGGCCGGATCTTCGAGGTCAACCTCGACGAGATGACCACCGGCATGGCGCGGGCCCGGCTGATCAATGGCGCCACCGACACCGGCGACCTGGACCTGACGATCACCGGCGGCGATTCGGTCTTTGACAATGTCGGCTTTGGCGATGGCAGCGACTACGTCGATGTCACTCCGGGCGCCTACAGCATTGATCTCCGGGGCGACGAGGACCGCGTGCTGGGCACGGTCGCCGAGATCATGATCGAGGAAGCGCAAGCCTATGACATGGTGGCCATCGGCCAACTCGCCGATGAGAGCCTGATGCTGCTCACGTTGGTGACGACGGTGGATCCCTCCTGCGCGGACGTGCTCGAGCTCGGGGCGACCGCCGAGGACACCTGCGTCCGGGTGACGCACGCCGCCCCCGATTCGGCCGATGTCGACCTCTACGTCAATGACGCGATCGTGGCGGGAGGCTTGACGTACGGCACCGCGACCGAGTTCGTGGCGCTGCCAAGCGGCGAGGGCCGCGTCCTCAAAGTCACCGCCGCCGGCGCTCCCATCGAAGACACCATTATCGAGTCCGACCTGACCCTCGATCCCGGCCAGGCGTACGAGGTGCTGGTCAGCGGCGCTCCCGACGATTTGCAACTGACCGTGACCGGGATCGACCTGCGGCCGGTGCCCGAGGGTCAGGCCCGCCTGGGCGTGATCCACGCCTCGCCGGACGCCGGCTCGATCGATCTCACCTTTGCCGATGGCACCGAGCTGTTCGGCGGGCTCGAGTTCCGCGGCGTCAGCCCGTACATCGCGGTGGACGAGGGCAACTACGAGCTACAGGTCCACCCGGCCGAGGACCAGATGGTGGCCCTGGCGAGCGAGCTAGAGGTCGAGGCCGGCACCGTCTACGACATCGTGGCCGTGGGCCGCTCCGACAACCAGAGCCTGGCCCTCCTCGTCTTGACCGCGCCGGTCCCCCTCCAAGAAGGGATCATGGCCGCGCCGGTGACCAGCATCTCGACCACGCCGGAGAGCGCCGAGACCGTGGTCGCGGTGGAAACGCTTGATCCCGCCGATGATGCCGAGGATCAGGCGGAGACCGTCATCGCGGCCACGCC
>JACCYK010000645.1 GCA_013696525.1 Chloroflexia bacterium | reverse complement strand
AAAGGCAGCCGCGCGGGCGCCGGCCCGCACCAACAACGCATTGTCGTGGCGGATGTCGAGCCCCGCCGCGGCGATGCTCATCGCCACCAGCGGCAGCGCCTCCGTGAGCGCCTCCAGCTCCTGCTGCCGCCGCCGCGCGCATTCGAGATAGGCAAGCAGCCGCTTGGTCAGCTTGGCGTCGTCGAGGGCGCGGTGGGTCTGTCTTGCCTCCGGGTCGAACAGGTGAACCAGGTCTTCCAGCCGGTGCGACCGCTGGTCGGGCAAGAGCCGGCGCGCCATCTTGGCCGTGTCGATCAACAGGTGGCGAGGCTCGGGGGAGCCCAGGTCCCGCGCCGCCCGCCGCAAGATCGGGTAGTCGAAGTCCTCGATATTGTGCCCAACCAGGACGGCGTCTTCCAGAAATGCGAGCAACGCGGGGAGCACGTCCACCATCGCGGGCTCGCTCGCCAGGCGGTTCCACGTCAGCCCATGGACATCACGCGCCTGCCGGGTGATCGCCCGCGGGCTGGTGGGACGCACCAGTTGGGCAAAGGCCCGTGGCGGCTGACCGTCAGTGTCGCCGGTGAGCCAGAGCGCCCCGATCTCGACGACTTCCGCGGTCAGCGGGTGGCGATCCCCGGTTTCCAAATCGAAGGCCACCAGCGGCACCGCCGGGTCCCGCTCGTGGCGCATGAGCAGCATCTGCCCTAACCGCCAAGCGAGCGTGCCGAGGCTGAACGAGACGTGCGGGGTGACCCAGACGGTCAAGCCAATGCCATGCTCCGTCACCGGGCGGTCCCGGCCCAGCTCGATGACGAAGGCGTCGCCGGCGACGCGCTCGTCGACCGCGGCGAGAACGACATCGTGATCGAGGTAGCGGTCAAGCGTGTGCGTGATGATGAGGCTCGCCGCCACACTATCGCCATCGGTCCCGGCCCGGACCACGATCGGGCGGTTCGCGGCGAGCGCCGCGGCCAGGGCACCTTCGGCCGCCCGCAAATGCCCACCGAGCAGGTCGAACGTGTCACGCAGGGCCGGCCGGTCGGCCAGGGGCAGGGGGCTCCGCCGCCGCCGCAGGACGTCGAGGAACGGTCCCATCAGGGCGTGGATCGGCCCGTCCGCCAGGTCGCCCAACGGGCCCGCCACCGTGACGAAGAAGTCTCGGATCGCGGCCCGGGTCAAGGGACTGACCTCATCCGCGTACTGGTCAATCCGCCGGGCCAGCGCGCAGAGGGAGAGCGACTCTCGCCGGGCGAGCCGCCGGAGATGAACCATCGTCACTTCATCGACCAGCACCCGCGGCCAGTTGAGGGCGGGCACGAAATGGTCGTCGCGAAGGGCGATCAGCAACTCGAGGTAGCGCAGCGCATCTTGCACCTCGGGCTGGCTCATGAACCGCTCCGGCTCGACCCGCCAAATTGGTATGCCCTGCTGGGGTAATCGTTCCGCCGCGTACCGCGACCGGGCATGCGTCCGGGACAAGACCGCGATATCCCCGAACCGGTACCGGCCGGAGTCAACCGCCCGCTGAATATAGTCCGCGAGCCGATCGGCCTCGGCCAGGTGATCGCGGGAACGGACACAAGCCACCGCCGGCGCCGCCCCGCCGTCAGGGGGGAGAACGGCGACGGCCGGCCGGGTCCGGCGATCGCCGCCGATGACGGCGTTCGCCGCGTCGATGATCGGCGGGGCCGATCGGAAATTCCACGTCAGCTCCAACTCGTGTGGGCGGTACTCCCGGCGCAGGACGGCCAACATCGTGCTCACGTCGGCATCCCGCCATTCGTAGATGGCCTGATCGGGATCGGCGACCGCGGTGAGCTGGACCGGGAGCCCGCGTGGCGGCGCCAGCAGCCGCACCAGCCCATATTGCTCCGGCGAGATGTCATGGAACTCGTCGATGAAGACAAACCGGACCCGAGCCCGGTAGTGGGCAGCGGCATCTTCCTCCGTTTCCAGCACGGTGATCGCTCGGGTCACGAGATCGTCGTAGTCGAGCGCTTCTTCGTCACGGAGGAGGCGGCAATAGGCGTCGTGGATGAGCGCCATCTGGCCGTCGGGAACCCGCTCGTCCCCGTGCCGCGAATCATCATCGACCCCACGTCGCTTGCGGCGGCTGATGCGGTGTCTGAGCTCACGCGCGAACCGGCGCTGGTCACGCTCGTCGTCATGAGGAGTGACGCCGGCGAGGGCGATCGCCCGGATCAAGAGGTCGGCTTGCCGGCTGCCGGCGCAAATCCGGAGCGGTCGCCCGATACCGATGACCGCGCCCCACCGCTCGAGAATCTCGACCCCGAGGGCGTGGAAGGTGCCGGTCCAGACATCGGCCGGCCGGATTCGGCGGCCCAGGTCTTCGGCCGCGCGCCGGGTGAAGGTCAGCGCTAGCACGGTCGCGGGGTCGATCCGGTGCTGGTCGATCAAATAGCCGATCCGGCGTGTGATCGTCTCCGTTTTGCCGCTGCCGGGGGCGGCGCGCACCAGCAGGTGCCCGCCCGTGGGCGGGAACTCCACGACGCGGCGCTGCTCGTCCGAGAGCGACCCCATCGGCGCACCCCTCCGGCGCTCGTTGTCCGGGCGTTGCCCCGGACCAGGTTCGTCGTCTCCATCATCTATTCTAGCGGCAGCGGGCGGCGCTCGCCCGGCCTTGCCGGAACCGGCTCCCCTCCGCACAATGGCGCCAGCGCCGCCGCCCGGACCGCCACCCAGAGAGGTCGCGTCATGCCCCCAACCCGTCCCCCCGGCCCGGTCGTGCTGGCCATCCTCGATGGCTGGGGGATCGCCGCGCCGGGGCCGGGGAATGCGGTCGCGGCCGCCCACACCCCGGTGATCGACCGCCTGCTGGCCGCCTATCCTCACGCTACCTTGCGCTGCGCCGGTGAGGATGTCGGCCTGCCTCCCGGACAGATGGGAAATTCCGAGGTCGGGCACCTCAATCTGGGTGCCGGCTTTGTCGTCTACCAGTGGTTGACCCGGCTCGATCGCGCCATCGCCGACGGCTCGTTCTTTCGCAACGAAACGTTCCACGCCGCAATCAATCACGTCCGGGCCACCGGCGGCACCCTGCACCTGCTCGGCCTGGTCAGCGACGGCGGCGTCCATAGCCATATTGACCATCTGATCGCGTTGCTCCGCTTCGCCGGCCAGGCGGGCCTGGCCCGGGTCGCCGTCCATGCCTTCACCGATGGCCGTGATACGTCGCCCACCAGCGGCCTCGGCTTCATCGCCACGCTCGAACAGGCTATGTCTGACCTGGGGGTTGGCCACATCGCCACCGTCAGCGGCCGCTACTACGCGATGGATCGCGATCACCGGTGGGACCGGGTTCAACGCGCCTACGACGCCATGGTCTCCGGCCAGGGCGACCACGCGCCGTCGGCGACCGCCGCCATCCAACGCAATTACGATCAGGCCATAACCGACGAGTTCCTGCCGCCGACCGTCATCGCCGGGAGCGATGGCGAGACGACCGTGATTCAGCCCGGCGACGCGGTCATCTTCTTCAACTTCCGGGCCGACCGGGCGCGCCAACTGACGGCAGCTCTCACCAGCCGGGAATTCACCGGCTTCGCCCGCGCCGCCGCGCTGCCAAACCTCTATGTCGCCACCATGGCCCGCTACGAAGCGGGGTTGCCAGTGG
>JACCYK010000636.1 GCA_013696525.1 Chloroflexia bacterium | reverse complement strand
CTTGGGGGCCGATGTGCGGCGCGCGCTCGGCGCCGTCCACGAGACGGTGATGGCCCCGGTGCTGGCGATCGTGGGCGAGGCGACGACCCTGAGCATCGTCCCCCATGGTCCGTTGCATACGGTTCCGCTGAATGCCCTGTGGGATGGGGAGCGGTATCTGATCGAGCGATTTCAGCTGCACTATTCCCCCAGCGCGAGCCTGCTCAGCCACTTCGGCGGCGGAGGGGAACGCACCGGCGCCGGTCCGGCGGTGGTGGTCGGCGTGCATGACGCGCTGGCGCCGCGGATCGCGCTCGAAGCCGAGCGCGTCGCCGCCACGCTCGGCGCCTCGCGGGTGCTGATTGGGGCCGAGGCAACAATGGAACGAGTGATCGATGCCGCCGCGACGGCGGGCGTCTTGCACCTCGCCTGTCATGGCCGGTTTGTCCCGGAAAGCCCGCTGGCGTCGGGGCTGAAGCTGGCGGACGGCTGGCTGACCGCCCGTGAGGTATACAATTTGCGCATTGGCGCCGGACTCGTCACCTTGAGCGGCTGTGACACCGGGCGCAGCGTGATCGGCAGCGGCGACGAGTTGATCGGCCTGATGCGGGGCTTCTTTGCCGCCGGCGCGTCATCGGTGGTGATGAGCTTGTGGACGGTGAACGACGACAGCACGGCCGATCTAATGACCGCTTTCTACAACGAATGGCGAGACGGTGCCAGTGCCGTCTCCGCGCTCCGTACGGCGCAACTACGTGGTCTGGATGCGCGCCGGCATCCCGCTTTCTGGGCGCCGTTTCTACTCGGAGGGAAACTCGGATGATTGCTCGATCAGCCCAATGTCTGCTATCGGTATGGGTTGCCGTCACCGGGTTCGCCACGGGCGCGCCGGCGGTGGCGGTGCCGGGCTCACCGGACCAACGCTCGGGCATTGCCGCACCGAACAACGACGATCGCCGTGAGCGCCGGGCGGAACGCAAGAACGATCGCCAACGCGCGGACGGGAAAAAAGATGATCGCCGCGCCAAATCGACAAAGGATGGCCGCGACGGGAAGAATGAGCGCGACAAGGCGGCGGACGAGGACCGCGACCGGCTCCAGGAGCGACGTGAATCCCGCCAAGACGACCCCCGGCTCTCGGCCCTCGATGAAGACGACGCCGACGACGCTGATGGCTTCGATGATGACGACGGCTTCCCGCCGCTGATCGATGACGACGACGACGCGACGACCGATGGCTTCCGGGCCCAGCAGGCGATTGTGCGCCTCAAGCCCGGCACCAACATCGACAACTACGCCGATCGCCATGATGCCGATGTCGCGGCGGCGATTCCGGCGCAAAATCTCTACCTCCTCGACCTGCCGGGGGCGGTGACGGACCCGGTCCGGCTGGGCCCGTTGCGCAACGATGCCCGCACCGTCTGGGTCGAGCTGAACTACGGGCACCAAGCGCCGGAAGGGCGGCCGGGCCGGTTTTTCTTGAGCGCCACCCCGGTCAGCCCGCAAGAGGCCGCGGCGGCGGAGCCGCCGGCCGCGCTCGGCATTGCCGACGCCTGGTCCTGCGCCACCGGCGATGGCGCGGTGGTGGCGGTCCTCGATACCGGCATCGATGCCGCGCATCCGGAGCTTGCCGGCCGGATTGTCGCCGGCGGCCGGAACGTGCTGGCCAATAGACCGAATACCAGCGATGTCGGCAACGGCATCGACGACGACGGCGACGGCCTGGTCGATGAGATGACGGGACACGGCACCCACGTCGCCGGCATCATCGCCCAGGTGGCGCCGGACGCCGGGCTGCTGCCGATCAAGGTCCTTGATAGCGATGGCGTCGGCGACGCGTTCTATGTCGCCGCCGGCATCTATCGGGCGATTGATCGCGGCGCCGACGTGATCAACCTGAGTTTGGGCTCGACCCATGACGCCCTCGTCATCGCCGAGGCGGTGCGGGCGGCGCACGACGCCGGGATTGTGGTCTTTGCCGCCGCCGGCAACGCCGACCGCGATCTGCCGCCCGAGTACCCCGCCACCGATCGGCACGCGTTCGGCGTGGCCGCCACCGATGCCAACGATGTCAAAAGCGGCTACAGTAACTATCACGCCCGGCTCCTGCTCAGCGCACCGGGCAACGACGTGATCAGCGCCTTCCCCGGCGGCGGCTATGCCGCTTGGAGCGGGACCAGTATGGCGACGCCGTGGGTGGCGGGAGCGGCCGCCCTCCTGTTGGAGATGAACCCGAATCGCACCGTCAACCAGGTCGGGACCCGCCTGGCGGCGACCGCGGACCCGATTCCGAATCACGATCCGCGGTATGACGGGCTTCTTGGCGCCGGCCGGCTCGATGTCGGGGCCGCAACGGCATGTTCGGACTAGGGAAACGATTGATGACGAAGCTGCCGGCTCGAATTGTGTGCGCCGCCTGGCTCGCCTGCGCTCTGAGCGCCGGGCGGGCGGCGGCGATGCTGGCCGGGCCCGACCAGGCCGAATCGCCCTACCAGCTCGCCTTCCAAGACGGTGACGACGACGATGATGGCGGCGGTGACTTCGATGACGATGATGACGATGGCTTCGTGACAGCTCCAGCG
The DNA here is from genome assembly GCA_013696525.1 of Chloroflexia bacterium. GTDB lineage: Bacteria > Chloroflexota > Chloroflexia > Thermomicrobiales > UBA6265 > JACCYK01. The sequence continues at coordinate 4,269 of JACCYK010000636.1, read as the reverse complement.
CCCGCCCCGGCTCCGGCACCCGTGCCCGCCCCGGCGCCGGCCGTGCCAGTGCCGGTCGTGCCAGTGCCGGTCGTCCCCGACCCGGCCGTTTTCTCGAACGATCCGGCCTTTCAGCCCCCGGTCATCGACGACGACAACGACCCCACGACCGACGGCTTCCGGGCGGGCCAGGCGATCGTGCGGCTCACTCCGGATGCCGACGTCAATGCCTTCAATGCCCGGCATGGCGCCTTCATCGCGGCCGCGATCCCGGCCCAAGGCCTCTATCTGCTGGGGTTTGCCGGCGACCCGGCCGAGCGGGTCGCGCTCCGTCCCCTGCGCGATGACCCGGCCACGGTCTGGGCCGAGTTGAACTTTGCCCACCAGGCGCCGGAGGGACGGCCAGGCCGGTTCTTCCTCAGCGGGATCCCGGTGCCCCCGGAGCGGGCGGCGGCGGCACCGCCGGCCGCGCTGGGGATTCCCGATGCCTTGAGCTGCGCCACCGGGACGGGCGTGGTGGTGGCGGTGCTGGACACCGGGGTCGATGCCGGCCATCCCGACCTGGCGGCCCGGATCGCGCCCGGCGGCTGGAATGTGCTGGTCAACAGTCCCAACACGAGCGATCTGGGCAATTTCCGCGACGACGACGGCGACGGCGTCATTGACGAGATGACCGGCCATGGGACGCATGTCGCCGGTATCATCGCCCAGACGGCGCCGGGGGCCGGCATCATGCCGGTCAAGGTGCTCGATAGCGATGGCCTGGGGGACGCCTTCTACGTGGCGGCGGGGATCTACCAGGCGATCGGCAGCGGCGCCGAGGTAATCAACCTGAGTTTGGGCTCGACCCATGATGCCCGCGTCATTGCCGAGGCGGTGCGGGCGGCGCACGACGCCGGCATCGTGGTCATCGCCGCCGCCGGCAATGCCGACCGCGAGACGCCGCCCGAATACCCCGCCATCGACGAACACGCTTTCGGTATCGCCGCCACCGACGACGATGATGTCAAGAGCGAGTTCAGCAACTATCACGAGGACCTCTTGCTCAGCGCACCCGGCAACGACGTGGTCAGCACCTTCCCCGGCGGCGGCTATGCCGCTTGGAGCGGGACCAGCATGGCGGCGCCGTGGGTGGCGGGCGCCGCCGCCCTGCTCCTCGAACGCGAGCCGGGTCTCACCGTCGACGAGGTTGGCAAGCGGCTGGCGGCCGCTGCCGACCCGATTCCGGACCAGGATCCACGGTATGATGACCTCCTCGGCGCCGGCCGGCTCGATGCCGGCGCCGCGACCGCGTGCGACCCCGAGTAGCGGACGGAGGAGCAGCGTGACCAGCCCGCGTGATGATCCCGTCGTCTACCTGGCGACAGCGCCGAACGAGCCGCTGGCCCAGCTCTGGGCCGAAATCCTCGAAGATGCCGGGATCAAAGTGATGATGAAGCCGATCGGTCCCGGCTTTGGCGCTTGGGGCTCCAACGCCACCTTCGAGCATGAGCTCTACGTGCTGCGGTCGCGGCTGCGGGAGGCCGAAGCGGTCATCGCCGAGATCGAGCCCGACCGCGGCCCGGACTCGTTCCTGTAGGCATCCTTGGCCCGCGACTGACGTCACCACCAGGCCCCCGCCCGCGCATGGCATTGCCGAGCATCGTGCCGGCCTTGGTGGATCATGCGATCGCATCTGGGCAGTCGATCCAGGGCGCCGGTGACGATCGCGCTAGCCGCCGAGCCCGGCGCGTGCTCTCCACGCGGCGGTCCAGGCTCGAACCCGATCGAGGTAGGCGGCGGTCAGCCAGGGCAGGTCCAGCCGACCCAGGCGAGGCGCCAGATCGCGCTCCATCACCAGGCCGGCCCAGGCGAGGAAGGGCGCCATCTGGCGCGGTGGACCGGCGACGGAGCGGTAGCCGGCGCGGGTGCCGGTGATCAGCGCCCGCCGGGTCGCGGCCCAGGCCGCCGGTGGCAGCTCGGGCGCGACCGGCGCCAGGCTCAGGAGGCTGATGGTCCGCGCCAGGTCGGCCCGAGGGTCACCGCTCCGCGCGTTGGCCCAATCGAGCACGGCCGTGACTCGCTGGCCATCGACCAGCACGTTCAGCGGGTGATAGTCGAGATGGAGCAGGGACTGGCGTCGCCCCGTGAGGTCCAGGAGCCGGGCGTGTAAGGCGGCGTCAGGGCTCGCCCACTCGATCCACGAGGCGGTGGCCCCAGCGAGCGCCGCGGGCGCGGGCAGGGCGTGAATGGCGGCCAGGGCGTGGCCGAAGGCGAGGCCGAGCTGGTGGGCGTGGCCGGGGTCGCGCTCGATCGCCTGGAACAGCGTGTGGCCGGGGCACCATTCTAGGACAATGACCGGATGATCGTGCCAGGTGCCGGCGACGTGGACGCCCGGCGCCGGGACGCCGCCCGCGCTTGCGGCGGTCATGGCGGCCAGCTCGCGCCGTGCCTGGCCGGCCTGGTCGGGTCGTAGCACCCGGAGCGCGTAGACCTGGTGGTGAGCTTCAACCCGCCAGAGCGCGGTGTCGGCGCCGCCCAGCACCGGCGTCGCCCGCGTCGGCGTGGCCAGGCCGAGCGCGGCCAGGATGGCGAATGGGTCCAAGGGCGCTTCCCGCATCCGGCGGCTGCCTCCTCCGATTTGTTGGATTGGATCGCGACGTGGCAGCGGATCATCCGGCGCCGGCGGGCTGTCAGTTCTGCCGGCGGCTGGTCCAGCGTTACGGGTGGACATCATTTGCCGACAGCGCCTCGGTCCGCGCCAGAATGTCGCGCCAATTGTGGCGGAGCGGGGCAATCTTCCATTCCGTGATGAGCATCCGAATCATGGCCTGCAGGGAGACCATCCCCGTTACCAGATGGAGCTTGTCCAGCTCGATCCGGAGCCGCGATACCGCATCAATCTGGGCCTGCAGCGCGGCCGAAACGTGCAGGTGGGGAACGTCTGGACCGGCGAAGCACGATCCTGGCTGCCAATGATAGACGAGCAACTCAGTTTGATGATAGTCAACGATTCGATACTCGTACATCCGGATCGCGATCCGCCGTTCTCGCTTCTCCTTGGCAATGAGGACCTCGAAGGTCAGGACGACATCGAGAAACAGTCCGCTCGGCCCGCCGCTCGCCGAGTGTAGCGAGCCGGGACGGTGAAAGAATATCGTGTAGGTATTGTCAACCGCGAAGGTATCGAGCGTGAGATCGACATGCTCACGAGTGATGCAACTCGTGGCTGACCGCGTTGCCTCGAAGAAGAGGTTCGCCGCGACCTCAGAATTTCGTTGGGCGGACAAGAGGCATCATCATGTAAAGCCGACCGACCTTCCAGCCTGCCGGGGTGTCGGGGATCGGCTGGAACTCGCCCGCGTCCCACCGCCGGAGAAACTCCTCACCGGAGATGCCCAGCTCCCGCCGTGCCCGGCGGTCGAACATGGCACGGGCCTCGTCAACCGTCAGCGGCGCACGATAGCGGTCGAAGCGACGTTTGGGACGATCTTTGATGTTAATCACGATAGCCTCCCGTCGCCTGGTCTGGCGGAGTCACCACTCGTCATCTCGGAACGAACAGTACCATGCCCCATCGTGGCAGACGAGTGCCGATTCGCGTGACGGGACGCGCTCCGGCCACGGTCGGTTCGTTGGACAATGGCGGGAACGCCGATCCCCGGTTACCGCGTTTCCAACTCCTCCACGGCCGTCTCGGTCCGGTCGAGAATCGCCCGCCAGTCGTGCCGGAGCGGCGCAATCCCGAACTCCGTAATGAGCATACGGACCACGGCTGGGAGCGAGACGCGACCGGTTGCGAGGTGGCGCTTGTCGAGCTGGATCTGGCGCTGGCTGAGCGCGTCGATCTGGGCATCCAGCGCGGCAGAGACGTGGAGATGGGGAGGATCTGGACCGGCGAAGCCCTGTCCTGGCTGCCAGTGGTAGACCAGTAGCTCCCTATTGTGGTAATCGAGCAGGCGATACTCGTACATGCGTGTCGCTACTTGCTGCCTAGGCCCGATCTTCGCCGATTTCGTAGTCATCGATTCAACAATATGGGTTAGGCTAAAGAAGTATCCACTCGGGCCGCCTGTCGCCGCGGCCAAGGCGACAGGAATCCCAAAGCCATCGTGCGCCTGGTGGCGATTGTAGGCGTATCTGTCGTGATTTGCAGATGCTCTCGTGTGATACAGCTGGTCGACGATCGCTGGGCCTCAAAGAAGCTCCGCGCGGCGACGTCAGAATTTCGTTGCACGGACAAGGGGCATCAACATGTACAGCCGTCCTACCTTCCAGCCGTCTGGGGTGTCCGGAATGGGCTGATATTCA
>JACCYK010000602.1 GCA_013696525.1 Chloroflexia bacterium | reverse complement strand
GCGGTTGTCACTCCGGCGGGGAGAGCACCGCGCGGGCCAGGCGCCTCACAATCGGGGCGACCTGCTCCGGGGTGCGGGCGGGACCGGCCAGGGTGTCGAAGGTGATGAAATATCCATCGGCGGCGCCGGGACGGCAGCGTCCGCCAGCAGTCTCCGAAGCACCGAGCGGTCAAGTGTCCCCGGCGAAGCATCGGAAAGGCGCACCCTTGAACACGGGTTACCTGCTCCTCAAGTTCCTGCACATCGCGGCGGCCATCGTCTGGATCGGCGGCACCTTCGCCCTTGCCGTCCTCAACGCCCGGGTGGGCCGCACGGGTGACGCGGCGGCGATCGCCGTGTTCGGGCGCCAGAGCGAGTTTTTCGGCCGCGTCGTGATCGGACCGGCCATGGCCGTCATCCTGATCGCCGGCGTGGCCATGGTCGCTCAGGGCCGCATTGGCTTCGGCTCCCTCTGGATCATCTGGGGACTGGCCGGCGTCTTGGTTTCCGGCGCGATCAGCGGCGCCGGCATCGGCCGCGCCGCCGGCGCCCTGGCCGAGCTCAGGTCCAGCGCCGGACCCGACGATCCGCGCGTCGACGCGATGCGACGACGGCTGGTGACCCTGAACGTGATCAACCTGATCGTGCTGCTATCGGTCGTCTGGGCAATGGTCTTCAAGCCGACGCTCTGACGACCTCGGCCAACCGGGAGCCAACGTTGAACTTCGTTCTTCCGATCGTGGAGTACGAGTGGGCGGACGGCCCGGCCGCGATCGGCTTATCCTCGCCGCCATCGCGCATGGGACGGGAGGCGCCGGCTTTGGCCTGATTGCCGTCGCCGCTCACGTCTGTGCGAAAAGAGCGGTACGATACGGAAGTTGATCGTGACGATGTGGATCGCGCTCGCCGCCTTCCTCGCCGGCGCCGGCTTCGCGATCGAGGCGCGGTACGGCGGCTGGTCCCGCCAACCCCTCGCCCCGGCGAGGCCCGAGATCATTACCATCGCCCGGGTCTAGCGCCGGCCGACGACCAGAGGCCGTTTGCCAACGGATGGGAAAGCGGGTGCCGATGAAGATACGGAAGATTCGGGCGGTCGGGCTGGTCGGGGCGACGCCGGAAGGGGGCTGGAGCGCGGAGCTGCGGCCGGAGGACAGCGTTCATACGCTGATCTTCGTCGAGACGGACGAGGAGTTGACCGGGCTGGGCAGTGTGTTTACCAATGCCGGCCTGGTGCGGGCGGCGCTGGCGGTGCTGGAACCGCTCTACCGGGGTGAATCGGCGCTGGAGCCGGAGCGGGTCAGCGAGAAGCTCCACCAGCACACCTTCTGGCTGGGGCGCGGCGGCAGCCTGACCCATACCATCAGCGGCATCGACATCGCCCTCTGGGACCTGCTCGGTCAGGCCACCGGCCAGCCGGTGGGGCGCCTGCTGGGCGGCCGCTACCGGGAGCGGGTGCGCCCCTACGCCTCGATCCTGGTGGACCAGCCGGAACCATTGCGCGACCACCTGCTCGCCCTGCGGGAGCAGGGCTTTCGCGCCTTCAAGATCGGCTGGGGGCCGTTTGGCCGGGTCTCGAACCGGCTGGACGAGGCAATCGTGGCCGCCGCACGCACCGCGATCGGCCCCGACGATCAGCTGATGGTCGATGCCGGCGGCAGCGACGCCTTCTGGCCGCATGGTTACAAATGGGCGCTCCGCACCGCCCACATGCTGGCCGCCCACGACGTCGCCTGGTTCGAGGAGGCGCTGCCGCCGGACAGCCTCGATGATTATGTCGCGTTGCGGCGGGCCGCCCCGGTCCCCATCGCCGGCGGCGAGGTCCTCACCCGGCGGCAGGCGTTCCAGCCCTGGCTGGCCGCCGGCGCCTTCGACATCGTGCAGCCGGACGTGACCAAGGTCGGCGGCATCAGCGAGGAGCGGCGGATCGGCTGGATGGCCCAAGACCACGGCATCCGCTTCATCCCCCATGGCTGGAACACCGCCGTCGGCCTGGCGGCGGACCTCCACCTGGCCTCCGCCTTCGCCGATACCGACCTGGTCGAGTACATCGGCGGCTCCGCCTACGTCGATGACCTGGTGACGGAGCCTTGGCGGCTCGACGCCGACGGCATGCTCGCCATCCCCGACCGCCCCGGCCTCGGCCTCACCCTCGACCCCGCCGCTCTGGCCCGATACACGCTCGCCAGCGGCTGAGGCGGCATCCCCTCAAGCTTCTCCGACGCGACGCCGTCGCCGGCCCTGGCCAGAATGGTCGCCAGCCGATCACGCCCGTGCGGTTGGCTCCCAGCTTGCCCGGGCCGGGCATCCGTCACCCCTCTCCCTAACAGGGCGCCATACAGAAACGGCCGTCCGCCGCGCAGGGGCAAAAAGTGCCGAAGCCTTCGGCACAAAACACACCAGGGATCCGTGGGTACTCCGTCGCACAGTCCGCATCGTTGACACAGCCGCCGCATGACCCAAG
>JACCYK010000591.1 GCA_013696525.1 Chloroflexia bacterium | reverse complement strand
CCCTGACAGGTCCTTTAGTCGTCGTCGTCCCCGTCGCGGCCGTCATCGTCGTCATCGCGATCCCGGCCCCGGCCGCGGCCTCGACCACGTCCGCGACCCCGGCGGCGCTTGCGGCCGCGACCATCATCGTCGTCGTCATCGTCGCCATCGCGGCCGTCGTCATCATCGTCATCAGCCGCCGTCAACTGAGCTGATCCCGATTCGCGGACCACGATCCAGGCAACGCCGCCAATAGCCGTGGCTCCCAGGCCTTGCAACAAGCGCCGGCGAGTCGCCACGCTCTCGTCATGCTCCGTCGCGTCTTCAATCGGCTCGGGAATCTCGTTGTACGTCCGCTGGTTCATCTTCCTGTGCTCCTCCGCCGTGGGTTCGTCTCGCCACCAGCCATGTGCGGATCGCATGTTGCCCGCGAAACCGCCGGCAACCGGTAGGGTGGATTGGTCGTCCGAGCATGGTCAAGCCCACTTGACGGCGCGCGGCGCTTGACGCTCGAACGGTCCCAGGCAGCCTGTCCTTATGTTCACGGTAGGAAATGCGGATGAGGAAACCGTGAGATGAAAATGAGAAAACTCTCATCTTTGTCGCCTTCGCTGCACGGGCCGGGCCGACCATCCACGGGTCGCGACGGCGCCCGCGGGGCGCGAGCCTGATGCCTACTCATGTTGCTGGGTTCGGTATCATGGGCTAGGGTACCGACCTCTACCGATCAGGATAGCGGCGGAATGACAAGTGAAGGTGAAGGAATATTAGAGGGAGCATGACGATGCCTCAGTTTCGTAGCCATCACAACGACAAACCTGGAGGGTGTCGCCGGTGGTTGCCGAGCCTATCCGCGCTGCTCGCGGCGGTCACTGGTCGCCGGGCAAAGCAGGCTCCCATCACCAGCGCCGTCGATCGGATCGCCGGCCGGCTGTTTGAGCGGACCGACATCCGGCCGCTCGTCTACTTCCGGGTCGCCTTCGGCGCCATCAGCCTCTGGGAGGTCTACCGCTATTTCAACCACGGCTGGATCTCGCGCACCTATATCAAGCCGAAGCTGCATTTCACCTACTCCGGCTTCAGCTGGGTCCGCCCCTGGCCAGGGGACGGGATGCACGTGCATTTCTTGGGGCTCGGCGCCACGGCAACGCTGATCACGGTCGGGCTCTGGTACCGGCCGGCCGCGATCCTCTTCGCGTCTGGCTTTACCTATGTCTTTCTGCTCGAGAAGGCGCGCTACTTGAATCACTTTTACCTCATCAGCCTGGTCAGTTGGCTGATGGTGGTGATTCCCGCCAACCGGGCCGGCTCCCTCGATGCCTGGTTCAAGCCGGCGCTCCGATCCGGTTCGGCCCCGAAGTGGGCGCTCTGGCTGCTGGCCGGGCAAATCGCCGTCGCCTACGTCTTCGGCGGTGTCGCCAAGATCAATTGGGACTGGCTGCGCGGTGAGCCGATGCGGCGCTGGGTTGGCCAGTGCGCCCACCTCCCGATCATCGGCCGCTATGTCCACGAGGAGTGGATGGTCAAGCTTTTCATTTACGGCGGGCTGCTGTTCGACTTGTTCATCGTGCCGCTGATGCTATGGCGGCGCACGCTGCCGCTCTCCCTGCCCTTCGTCTTCAGCTTCCATTTCATGAACGACCGGCTCTTTCGGATCGGCATCTTCCCCTGGTTCATGATGGCGTCCACGGTGCTCTATCTCCCGACCTCGTGGCTACCCTGGCCGCAATCCTGGACCAGGCCGGAGCGGCTGCCTCCGGTTCAGTCGCTGACCGGCGGCCAACGGGCGGGCGCCGTCGTGCTCGCCGCCTACGCGCTGTTTCAGATCCTGATGCCGCTCCGGCATCACCTCTATCCCGGCAATGTCAGTTGGACCGAAGAGGGGCACCGCTTCTCCTGGCACATGAAACTGCGCTCGAAACGCGGTACCGCCGTCTTTGTGGTCACCGACCCGGCGAGCGGCCGGGTGTGGCGGATCGACCCCGGCAAACACCTCATCCGCTCCCAAGGCCAGAAGATGGCCACCCATCCCGACATGATCTTGCAGTTCGTCCGTTTTTTGGAACGGCGCTACGCGGCCGCCGGGTATCCGAACGTCGAGGTGCGGGCGGAAGTGATGGTCTCGCTCAATGGCCGGAACCCCCAACCCATGATCGACGCCGAGGTCGACCTGACGAAAGTGCGGCTGACGCTGCGCCCATCGCCCTGGATCGTGCCCCTCTACGAACCGCTCCCCGAGCAAACCGGGACGCGGAAGCAGGCAACGCTCGCTTAGCGACCATCGTCGTGATTGCAGCAACTTGGACCCGCGGCAGTAAGCTACGGTGACGATCCCGTTTGACCGAAATCTCTGGCGCATGGACACGGCACCCAGGATCGACCTTGCGGATCGGGTGCCGCTCTCCTCTTGACACGTTGCTGTTGCCAGACTAGCCTAGACCTAATTCCGATTTAATCAGTCGGATATAGGGTGAGCCACGCTCCTTCGGCGGCTGTGGCGGCACTTGACGCGGGTAGGAACCAGTCGCCACGAAGCGCGACAACGATGCACGGGGCGTTCGGCACCAACACGAGGATGCGGAAAGCGAGGACTGCCGTGGCGATGGTCGATCTGTTGGTGCATGAAGTGATGTGGTGCGTTCGGCACGGACATCCGGTGCTGGCGCTACGCCTGCACGGCACGGACCGCTACTTCGCGGTGGCGATGGCGGCTGACGATGCGTCCGCCTTGGCGTCCCATCCCGCGACCGGCACTCTCACCGGACGAACGCGGCTCTACAACCTGGTCGAGTCCACGGTCGCCGGCCTCAACGGTCACATCGTAGAGGTCCAACTGTTCGTCGACACCAACGCGATCTTGCAGGCCGCCGTCCGAATTGCCGCTCCCGGTGGGGAGTTCACGCTGCCGTCGCACTTCGCGGACGGGATCGCTTTGGCCCACCGGCGGCGAATCCCCCTGCGAATGGCGGAAGAGGACGTTTCCCGGATTCCAGCCGCCACCGTTTCCCCGCCGGCTCATCACCCCGAGCATGCCAGCTCGATGAGCTTGGGGCCGTTCCGCGACCTAATCGAATCGCTCGACTTGGACGAGTTTGGCCATCCTGGCGCACGTTGAGAGATGATTTCAGCGAACCATCCACTGCGAATCACCGTTGACCGCTTGACCACGCTCTACGCGGATGTTCCGATCGCGGTCGGCGTCCCGGACGAATCTGGTTGGGTTCCGGCGTCCGCGGTTTTTGCCCCTGGGTCCACGTATCTGCCAGCCATGCTGGCGGCCGTGGCGGCGGCGTACCAGACCACCCATCGCGATCTGCCGGCGAGCTTCCTCTGCCACCGGTACAACTGGACGGTGGCCTGTGCCGCTGTGGGCGCGTTCCTCATCGATCGCCGGCTCCCCAGCCTCGACCTTGCCAACGTGGCGATTCATCTTGATGACCAGGGGCAAGGCGATCAGATTGCCCTCGTCTCCGGCCGCTTCTGGACCTCCGCCGGCGACGTCGCGGCCGCCCACCCGGACGCGCTGATCGAGCCGTCGGGCGCCATCGATCTGACCCGCGTCCGCCGCGAGCTGGAACGGCACTTCGAGCCGGTGATCGACGCCATCCGGGCGAACGCCCCGTTTGGCAAACGGGCGATGTGGCTGTCGCTGGCGGACAACTGCGCCTGGTGTCTCCTCGAGTTTGGCCAGCGCCTGCAACGGCCAGGTTCGCGCCAGCGCGAGATCGAAGAATTCGTGGGCGGACCCGACTCCCGGCTCCGCGGCGGGACCCGGCTCATCACGATTGAGGCGGCGGGCAAGAGTCATGCGTTCGTGGAGCGAGGCTCCTGCTGCCTCTCGTACAAACTGCCCGAGACCGGCTATTGCCATACGTGTCCATTGTTGAAGCCCGAGCAACGAGCCGAGCGATTGCGAAACTATGTTACGTCCGCATCGTAACGCATCGATGCATCGACAGCCGCTGGCAACGATAGAAGGCTCGAAAGGCGGAAGATGGCGATTGCAGACTTGAACGTCGGCGGCCGGCCAATGTGCTCGCTCGTCACCAAGGGGGCCGGCGAAGACCCGATCGGATCTGTCGCTTCCTTCGATCGCCTCTTGCTCATCGAAGTGCCCCTGCCGTGGCCGCGCGCGATCCGGACCGCGCCGCGGTTCCCGGCCGCGGTCGATGCCGCGCTGACGCGAGCGGACGCGGCCGGGATCTCATGCCGCGTGTACGGGATCGTGCCCGACCCCGCGTACACCCCCGCCGGCCTGACCCGATTGATCTCGCTCCAGCGCCCGGGCCGCTCGATGTCGGTCTTTGACAAGGAAGACTTCGTGGTGCCGCGCGAGGTGCTCGGCAGCCTGGTCCAGGCCGTGCTGGACCAATCCCCGGCGCTCGCCGCCTTTGCCGAATTCCGGCAAGACACGACCCACCTGCGGGACGTGCTGGTCTGCACCCATGGCACCCGCGACCGGTGCTGCGCCTCGTTCGGCTACCCGGTCTATCGCAAACTCCGCCACGCCTCTTCGCTCACCGGCCCGCGACCGAGCCGCGCCTGGCGGGTCAGCCACATCGGCGGCCACCGCTTCGCGCCAACCCTGATCGACCTGCCGGACGGCCGATGCTGGGCGCACATGAACGACGATGCGCTTGCCAAGCTCATGCATCAGGGTGGCGAGGTTCCCGATTTGGCTCGCCACTACCGGGGGTGGGCGGCACTGCGCGGCGTGCCCGAAATGGTGGCGGAGCGGGCCATCTTTGCCGAGCAAGGCTGGGAGTGGGCAACGCGGACCGTCGCGAGCGAGATCGTCGTCCCGGCTGATCCGATCACCGACCGCACCCAGGTCCGGATCACCTTTGCCGGGATCGATGGCCGGGACCCTGGATACTACGATGTCACGGTCGAGCCGACCGGCGTGGTGACGACGGGAATTGGCTCCTGTGGCGACGAAGACCCATCGGAGCACCGCCAATACCACGTCACGCGAATGACTCGCCATGAATTGTCCCGGCCGGCACGACGCTTCGCGCTGGCCGGTTAGATCACGCCGGCCCGCCCTGCCGGGCCGTCCGAGCAGACGGCTCCGGCAATGGCCGAGTGCAGCTCCCTCGTGGCCTCGCGCGCCCTGGCGGCAAAGTCCTCGCCGCTACTCGCGTAGGTAATCGAGCGTGAAGAGGACAGGAGGAGGCCGCCGCCGCGGCGATCAAGACCGGCGTTCACGGCTGCCGCGATGTTGCCTCCCTGGGCGCCAATACCGGGAAGCAAGATCGGCAGGTCGGGACAGCGAGCGCGAATCCGGGCCAGCTCGGCCGGATAGGTGGCGCCGACGACCAGGCCGACCGTGGCCGGCCCCCGGTCGGCCCAGCGCCGAACCCGCCCGGCGATCGTCAGATAGAGCGGCTCGTCGCCGTCGGCGCCCCGCACCGGCAGATCCTGAAAGGTCGCGGCGCCCGGATTGCTGGTTTTACACAAGATAAAGACCCCGCGGTCGGGATAGGCCAGAAAGGGGGCCACCGCGTCGTCCCCCAAATAGCCGTTCGCCGTGATCGCGTCGAAGTCCATCGCCCCAAAATACCCCTCGGCGTAGGCGGCGGCGGTACTTTGCATGTCGTTCACCTTGCAGTCGAGGATCACGGGCACGCGGGCTGGAATGAGGCGCCTGGTCTCGATCAGCGCCTGGATCCCGGGCAGGCCGTATTTGACGTAGAACCCCAAGTTCGGCTTATACGCGCAGACAAGATCGTGGGTCGCCTCGATGATGGCCGCGTTGAAGCCGACGATGGCGCGCGTCAGATCGCGATCGTGTCGCCAGGTGGCCGGGTACCGCTCGAGGTCTGGGTCGAGACCAATGCAAACAAGACTCCCCGACCGGCTCATCGCCGCCTTGAGCCGGTCCCCGAAGCCGGAGACGGTTCGCTCCGTCATTCCCGCTTGCTCGATCACACCATGTCTCCCCGCCACCGACCGCTGAACCGTCACGTTCAGCGTAGACCGAACCGCGAACGAATGCAATCCTAAGCAGATCCGGCACTGGCTGAATGAGGGTGGCACCACGATTAAAGTGGTATGCATTGGGAACAACAGGCATGGTAGTCTTGGAAAAGAAGGCTTCGTCGGCACCGTGCCATCAAGACAATGGTAAACTGTATGTACCGTGCTGGCGACGTTGCCGGCAAGGGCGGCGATGCTGGCGCCGCGGCACGGCGTCGTGCCCTATGATTACGCATGCCGTGACGGACAACCGCGGCGCGCGGGCGACAGTCCGGGGGCTTCAGTGGGCGAACGGGAGAGAAACGCGGAAGGTGCCTATGCCGGCTACCGCTCAAACTGAATTGCCCGGCCAGGCGGAAGCGGATCAGCATGCCGCGCTGCCGGCGCACGATCCCGCATCGGGATTGGCGCTGCCGACCCTGCTCGATGTCTATCGCGCCCGCCAGGTTGTCGATCGCTACTTGGCGCCCACCCCCCTGATTCAGCCGCCGGCGTTGGGTGACCTGCTCGGCTGCAATGCCTACGTCAAGTGTGAGAATGTGCAACCGATCGGCGCCTTCAAAGTTCGTGGCGGGATCAACCTGCTCAGCCAATTGTCTCCGGACGAGCTCGGCCGGGGTGTCGTCACCGCCTCGACCGGCAATCACGGCCAGTCCATCGCCTATGCCGCCCGGCTGTTTGGCGCCCGGGCCACGATCCACATGCCGGAACGGGCCAACCCATTGAAGGTGGCCGCGATGCGACGCTTCGGCGCCGAGGTCGTCTTTTCCGGGGTCGATTTCGATACCTGCACCGGTGCCGCCGAGGCCGACGCCGCCGCCCGGGGCGCCTATTTCGTCCACACCAGCAACGAGCCACGATTAATTGCCGGGGTGGCGACCTATGCGCTCGAAATCATCGAGGAGGTACCCGACCTCGATGTCTTAATCGTTCCGGTCGGCGGCGGCAGCGGCGCCTCGGGCGCCTGTATCGCCGGCAAAGGGATCAACCCGCGCCTCCGAGGCATCGCGGTGCAGGCCGAGGGCGCGCCGGCGGTCTATGAAACCTGGCGAAGCGGCCGCTTCGTGGCCCACGATCGGGTGGACACCTTTGCCGAAGGGATGGCGACCCGCGTCAGCCATAGCTTGCCGGCCCAGATCCTCTGGCGGCGGCTGGACGACTTTCGTTTGGTGTCCGATCAGGACTTGCGGCGAGCGATCTTGACCCTGCTTGCCACCACTGGCTTGCTGGCGGAGGGGGCCGGGGCGGCGGCGCTCGCCGCCGCCTACGCGATGCGGCATGAACTGGCGGGCCGCAACGTCGCGCTCGTTCTCTCCGGCGGCAACTTGACGCTCGATGCGCTGGCTGGCGCACTCGCAACGGAGCAACCGTGGTGACCACTTTGTGGGATTGGCTGGGTTTACGGCGGCGGGATGGCGCGGGCGACGCCGTTTTGCTCATTGCCCGTGAGGTAACGGATCGGCGCCGCTCGGTCCAGGGCGGCCTGGCCGAGATCCGGCAACCGGGCATCCTCGACGGCCTCACGACCGACGACTTCTACGGCCTCGACGCGATCGTCGTCGAGCAGGCCGAGGAAGACCATGACTATGCCGTCGTCCTCGCCCGGCTCACCCTGGCGGCGGCGAAGGCGAAGGGGTTCGACAAACAGATAGTCGATGCCGCGATCCGGTTGGAAGCGTTGCTGCCGGGTGAAGACCCCAGTCATGAGCGGGATCGCGTGCTCCGTGAGGCGTACACCGTGGCCCAACGGGCGGGCTATCTCGAAGGCGGCCGAACCGCCCTCAGCCGGCTCGGCCAGCGCTCGATCGAAAGCAACGACAGCGAGCGGGCGCGGGTGCTCCTGCAGCAGCAGATCGACCTCGGTGAGGAAGAAGACGACTCGGTCGCCGAGGTTGACGCCGCCCTCGCCCTGGGCGACATCCTGCGACGGGAAGGTGACCGCCGGGGCGCCCAAGCCCTCTTCCGGCGGGCCGGCCGGTCAGCCCAGCGGCTTGACCATCATCGCGGCATCGCCGAAGCGCTGATCCGCCAGATCGAGCTGATGCCGCGCGACACCGAGCTGGAAACCCTGGCCGCGCTGCAGCGGCAGGCCTCCGAGGCGGCCCGGCGCACGGTCGATCTCGGCCTCCAGAGCCGGATCGTGCTGAGCCTGGCCGAGACTTTGCGTCGCAACGGCAAGCGAGACGAGGCCGTCGGTCAGCTTGAGCACGGCTTAACGATCGCCCGCCAGATCGGCGACTTGGCCCTGGAAGGGCAATGCCTCGCCGCCCTGGTCGATGCCGAACGCCAGCGGGGCCGCCTGGCGGCGGCGGTCGAGCACGAGCGGGACCTGGTCGATCTCGACGAACGGCTGGGAAACCGGAAGGCGGCCGGCGAATGGGCCACCCGTCTCGGCAGCAGCCTGATCGCGCTCGACCAGCCGGCCGACGCCATCGACGCCTTCTCCCGCGCCCTCGACTTCGCGATCGCGAGCGGCGACCTCAAGATCGAGCAGCGCGCGCTCGGTGGCCTGGGGGTGTCCTATTCGCTGGCGGGGCGCCCGGTCGAGGCGCTCCAACACCTGATGAAAGCGCTCGATATTGCCCGCCGCACCCACGATCAGCGGCACGAAGCCCGCTGGCTCGGCAGCATCGGCCAGGCCCTGTGGCGATTCAACCAGCCCGAGGATGCGATCCGCGCCCTCAGCGACGGGCTGACCGTCGCCCGCAAGCTCGATGACAGCGAGCTTCAAGCCAACTTGCTCACGCTCTTGGGCCGGATCTATGTGGCCCGCAACCAAGCGCCGCGCGCCCGCGAGTGCTTTGGCCGGGCCCTGGAATTGAACCGGCGGCTGGGCCAAACCGGCGAGCAGATCGATCTCTTGATCGCGCTGGCCGGCCTCGCCTCGGAGACCGGCCAAATCGCGAACGCGATCGCCCTCTGCGAGCAGGCGCTCCAACTGGCGACCGTGGCCGGCAATAGCGCCGCCGCCGGCCGGCTCCATGGCAAACTCGGGCACCTGGCCCAGCGCCGGCACGACCTGCCGCTCGCGCTCGAACATCTGCGGCGGGCCCTGGACCTGGCGGAGGCGGTCGATCAGCCCGCGCTTCTGGGCCAGGCGTTGCAGCACCTGGCGACCGTCCAGCACGCGGCGGGCGATTCGGCCGCGGGCGACACCTACCGGCGGGCCATTGAGCACGGGCTTCGCCTCGATGATCGGGCCGGCGTGGCCCTGATGCAGCTCAATTTGGGGATGTTGCTCAGTACCAACGGGCACCAAGCCGAAAGCGTGCGCCTGCTCCGCGAAGCGGCGGCGCGAGCCGCCGATCTCGGGCCGGCGGGGGCGGCCGTGCTGCACCGGGCGGAAGCATCGCTGGCCGCGGGCACCGAGCCGCCGCCGTTCGAATCCCGCGCCACGGCCTCGTTCCGCCATGTTGTTGCGGACCGCGACCCCGATCGCGCCGACTCGCTGTACCGGGAGACCACGCTCCCACCGCAATAACCAGCCGTGTCGGGTTGCCGCCGATGCAGCCAGCCGCCGGCAATCAATGTAGTCTGTACCACATCGGCACACGGCGTGGTCCGTTAATCCCGGTTCAATAACCGTAGACGTACGTACACGCCGCTGCTATACTGCGGCCAGCGTTCCACTCGATCATCGGCGATGTCACAACAGAGAACGATTGTTCGCTGTCCCCTGGGCTTAACCCGCTCACTGGGTACGGTCTGCTCATTCACTGCCGATCCAATCATTCGGGAAAGACTGATCCCTCATGGTCCGCCAC